>JBNKYQ010000249.1:0-4243 GCA_050300975.1 Kordiimonas sp. | reverse complement strand
CCGTCCTCAATGCCGAAATCCCGCTTGCTGATGTGGGCCACTGGTACGGCTTCGCCACCTATTCCGACCGCGATAACCTTTCCGCGGGTTTCTACCGCCGTGTGACGCAGGCGGAACGCACGGTGGTAAGCCTTTATCCCGATGGCTTCCTGCCTTTCATCAGTACCGAAATCACGGATATTTCTGCGGCCAGCGGCCTGGTGCTGAATACCCTTGCGGGCTGGCGTGTGGATATGGGCTTTTCCTATGGCCGGAACGAATTCGCCTACCGTATCAAAAACAGCCTGAACGCCTCGCTTGGGGCGGAAAGCCCGGTTGAGGCCGACGCGGGCAGCCTGTTTTTCTCCCAGTCCGTGCTGGCGCTTGATGCGGTCAGGGAAGGCTTGCTTGGCTCGCGAGAAGTGACATTTGCAGCAGGCGGCGAATACCGCCGGGACCGTTATGAAATCCGCGCGGGGGACCCAGCGTCCTATATGGACGGCGGCGCGATGAACACCGATTGCCCGGGATGCGACGTGAACCCGGTGCGCTACCAGCAGGGCTTCCAGGTGTTCCGGGGCTTTTCTCCTGATAATGCCGTGAACCGGCACCGGGACAGTTTCGCGCTTTATAGCGACCTGGACGTGCAGGTGACCGGGGTGTGGCGCATGGCCGGGGCAGCCCGGTTCGAACATTATGATGATTTCGGCAGCCGGTTGACCGGCAAGGTGACGAGCCGGGTTGAACTCATGGACGCGCTGGCGCTCCGGGCTGCTGTCTCCACCGGCTTCCGGGCACCGTCTGTGCAGCAGAAATACTTCAACAGTATATCTACCCAGTTTGTTGATGCGGGCGGTTTCACCGTGGCGCAGGAGCGCGGCACCTTCAGGAACGATAGTGCCCTCGCGCAGGCCATCGGCGTGCCTGAACTGAAAGAAGAAACCGCCACCAACGTGAGCGCAGGGCTGGTGCTGACGTTGCCGAACTTCACGCTGACGGCGGACTATTACCACATCAGCATCCAGGACCGGATCGCCATCTCCGGCAGTGTGGATATCGCCCGCCTGTTCCCGAATGTGAGCAGCCGCATGGGAGTTACCAATGGCCAGTTCTTCTTCAACGCCGCCGATACTGTCACCAAGGGGGCGGATATCGTCGCGGTGTATGACTGGCCGCTCACGAGGGACGATAGTCTCGAGTTCTCGCTGGCTGCCAACTGGAACAATACACGGGTAAAGGATGGCAGCATCCGCACCACCATTGGGGACACGCTGGCGGTGCCCTTGTTCACGCCGCAGGACATTTCCATCCTGCAGGACTGGCAGCCCGACAGCCGGGTGATGCTGGCTGCGAATTATCAAAGCGGGCCCATGGGGCTGCTTGTGCGCGCCAACCGCTTTGGCAGTTACCGGATTTGTGAGGGCGCGTGCGACCAGACATCGGGCGAAGGCCGAAACGTGCAGGATTTCGGGGCTGAGTGGGTATTGGACGCGCAGCTGAGTTATGAGCTGGAGGCGCTTGGCCTGACCGTGACCATCGGCGCCAACAATATCCTCGGGCAGTACCCGGACCGCAACCTGATCGGGCAAGCGGGCGCAGGTGACCTGCCGGGCATCCTGTCATCTGACGGTGTCTTTACCTATTCGCGCAGGGCTGCGCCCTTCGGTTTCAACGGCGGCTATTGGTACGCGCGCCTCAGTGCACGCTTCTGACTAGAGAAGCACAGAGATAGTATCCAAATCGTCAAGTCCAAGCCCAATCAGGAACACGCTGCCGCTAGCGCCAAGGTCGATCAGCAGGCCTTCCAGGTCGCCCTGTGTGGCATTGGACGCGGCGGCTTCAAGTGCCATGCTGTCTGCAAACGGGTTTTGTATGGCCGACAGGTCGAGCGTGTCAGCTGTTGTGTCAAAGTCGGTGACCGTGTCGGCACCATTTGTTGCTGAAAACAGGAATGTGTCTGCCCCGGCGCCGCCCGTGAGCAGGTCGTCCCCGGGCCCGGCCCACAGGGTGTCCACGCCATCGCCGCCTGTTACCGTGTCGTCGCCCGCGCCGCCGAACAGCTCATCCGCGCCAAGGCCGCCCGAGAGCACATCGCCGCCGCCGCCGCCATAAAGGGTGTCATCGCCAGCGTCACCCGACAATATGTCCTTGTGGCTGCCTGCGCCGCCATAGAGGATATCTGCCCCAAGGCCGCCATAGAGTTCGTCTGCGCCCAGAAAGCCAAGAAGACGGTCATTGCCACTTTCGCCATAGAGGGTGTCGTTCCCTGCACCGCCATACAGCGCGTCCGCGCCCGCGGCGCCGACGGCAAGATCGTTGCCGGTGCCCGACCAGATCTGGTTCGCGTCCAGCCCGGATGTTATGGCTTCGCCCGCGTCAAAGAGGCCATTGTCGGCCACAATCCCGTCATCCCAGCCGCCGCCCAGAAGCGTGTCGTTGCCCGCTCCGCCATAGAGCGTGTCCATGCCGTCATCAAGGGCGTTACCATTTTGGGAAAGCCAATCCAGGATAGCGCCGTCGTCCGCACCGCCGCCGATCAGAAAATCATCACCCCTGCCGCCGCCGATTTCATCTGCGCCCGCGCCGCCGATGAACAGGTCATCGCCCGCGTCCCTGGGGCCAGCCCATATCTGGTCATTGCCCCCAAGGGCATCGATCACATCGCGCCCGAAGCCGCCGCGCAACACGTCCCCCGCACTGGTGCCGACAAGGTCATCGACGATCCGGATGAAATCTGGCTGCGCGAACACGTCATCAAGCGCCCGGCTTTCGGCCACATAGATCGGGATGCCCAAGTCATCCATCTGCTCGGCGAGCGCCTTCAGGATGCCCTCGAACGCGGCCTGACGGGTGCCGTTCAAATATTCGATCAGGAAGACTTCCTTGCCCGCGTTTTCAGCCAGCGTCAGCAGCCCCAGGCTGTAGGCCACGCTTTCGGCGCTCTGCACATGAAAATCGCTCTGGTTCGAATTCTCATAGTAGAACTGCAGGTCTTCCTTGCCGACCCCGTCGATGGCGTTCAGGTAGGTGCTGTTCTCCAAGAGCTCCTCGCCGTTCTGCCCCAGGATCACGAACGTGCGGCCCGGGTCCACATCCGCGAGGTAGGTTTCCACGTGGGCGCGGATGGCGGATACGAAATCGGCCATTTCCTGGCGGTAGTCGACACCCGAATTGGGTTCCACGTCCTCCCAATATTCAAACCCGTCAATGATATCCAGATACACGCCATTGAAGCCGCCATCGATAATGCGCTCGACATAGTCGAAGATCACCTGCTGCCACTCATCCATCCAGTAGCGGACCTTGAAATTGCCTACCCATTCGGGGTTTTCATTGTCGATGATGCTGTCCCGGATGGCGATGAAGTCGGCGTCGTTCCAATAGAAGCGGTAATCTTCCGCTTCCCCGATGCTGAGGTAGGAGACGATCAGCTTGTCATCCGTGCCGCGCATAATCTCGAGATCAACGCTGGTGTAGGGGGTTTCCTCGTCGGCATAGTTGGCGAATTCGATCACCACCATATCAGCGCTGCTGTCGCCGATCTCCTGAAGCCGCGCAGCATCTGTATCACCCAGGTGATACAGCCAGCTATCGACATCAGAAAGCGGATTGTCGCCCATGATTCAGTCCCCCGGATATCTTGCCGAATACCACCTTAGGACGGCCCGAGCGCTGCCGTCGAGAGGTTGGCGAGAAAAAAAGAAAAAAATGCGAAAATGGTTATTGACCAAAAGGTCAGGAATGCATATCGTGCTTTCGTTGCGTTGAGAATGCTGGCCTCAAGTGAGGGCAGTGTGCTCAGAGCCATGAAAGTGAAGGGCTCGTTTGGTCGCCATTCAGTGGTGGGCGCCTCCTTTGGCGATAGAACGAGCAGGACATGTCTTTCGGCCCGGGGCTTACGGCCGACCTTCCAACCCATCTTTCATGTGCTTATGAATGGCGGTAGCCGGTTGAACCCGGCTGCCGCCTTCTCTTTTTCTGGGGCAGGGGTGGATGCTCAGCCTGTCTTCAGCGCGGCGAAGGTGCCGGTATAATCAATCGCAACATCATCATCCTGCATGATATGCGCGGCCATCTGGATACGGGCTCGCCCCCGCCTGTCGAAGGTCTTGAGGAACTGCTGCCACTGGTCGCCTTCGGGTAGGGTGGCTGTGGCTTGTGAGAGATCACATTAACATGTATAATATGGCTCACATCCCCAAATGTTTACGAACAAATCATGAATTCAACATGTTTTCAGCATTTGTCACTATATTGACCTAGG
>JBNKYQ010000248.1:0-4281 GCA_050300975.1 Kordiimonas sp. | reverse complement strand
CGAATCTTCCGCCCTAATGCAAAACATTATCCGGCAGACACGGCAGAATTTTACCCATCACCGTGGTGATCAGAGCTGACCCTTTCGTCAACTTTGTGATCACTATTTTAGACTTTCACCACGCCGACGCGATCGCAAAGCTGACCCTTTCGTCAACTTTGTGATCACTATTTTAAACTTTCACCACACCGACGCGATCGATCTGGCGGTGCAAGGACACCACCCACACCAGAACAAGAAGCATGATAAGCCCGCCTGCCAGAAGTGGCAGACCGTTCAGCTGTTGATTAAGGAGCCCCGCCGCGAGCGGCCCTGTGGATCGCCCGAGCGACTGCATGGACTGGAACACCCCCATCACCGCGCCGCGTTCGGTCGGCTTCGCCCGGTGCGACGCCAGCGCCGACATGGAGGTGTTAAAAAGTGCCGTCCCGACGCTTGTCAGCGCGATACCGGGGAACACGAGGCTTGCGGTTGGCACCAGAAGCACCAGAAACAGGCCTGTTCCCATGAAGAACACCCCTGCCCGCGCCAGCGATATCTCGCCAAACCGTTGGGTCAGCCTCCCGATCAAGCCGCCCTGCACAATCATCAGCACAAGGCCGATCACAAGGAACAGCTTGCCCATATCCGGCGGGCCCCATTCGTAGCGCGTTTCCATGAAATAGCTAAGGACTGATTCCATCATCGACAGCGGCACCGTGAACATCAGCATCAGCAAGCAGATTTGCAGCAGGATGGGGCGAGTGCGGATACGGCCAAAGGCCTCAAGGCGGCTGATGCGCCCCTCGCCTTCTGATTTGTCATCGTGGCTTTCACCGAACCGTAGCGCCACCACAAGTGTGCCAATGAGAAGCAATCCCGCCGCGATAGCTGAGGGCATCAGAATTGTGGCCGTTTGGGCGTCTCCACCACCAACATACCCGCCAACAGCAGGCCCTATTGTGAAGGCCAGTCCGATGCCTGCCCCCATCAGGCCCATGCCTTTGGCGCGGTTCTCGGGCGTTGTCAGGTCGCTCACCGCTGCCATCACCACTGATGTATTGCCCGAAAAGATGCCCACCAGCGTCAATCCCAACAGCACCATCGCCGGTGTGTCGGCTATTGTCGCAAGGAATACATAGCAGACTGAGGCGCCCAAAAGCGTGATGATCAGGATTGGCCGACGCCCGAACCAGTCCGACAAGCGCCCCCATACGGGGCCAATCACGAACTGCGACAGGCTGTAGCTGGCCAGGATCGGCGTTGCCTCCGCCTGGCTCGCGCCCAGGTTTTCAAGCACGAACATGATGGACGGCAGCAACAAGGCGAAGCCCGCCATCACGACAAATACGACCAGAAACAAAATCGGCATAAGGCACCCGGCTGTTGTGGCCGCTTGAGGCCTGAGACTGTCTTCAACCGGTTTTAAGCCGTCGGCCCCGATAACTCAACATGAGAAGAAGCCGCTTGCCGGCGTGAATCAGAGAACTTTAGGCTCGTCACCACCCTCTTCATCTTTCGGTGGCTCGTCCGCTGGCTCGTCCACCTCAGGTGCGACTTCAGGCGTTGTCTTTTCCCCGGCCTTGCTTTCATCGATCAGCTTCTGACGGGCAGCTTCCCGCTTCTTGCGCTCTTCCTCAAGTTTGGTCCGCCGCTCTGCCTCGCGCTCGGCATCCGCCTCAGCCTGGGCTTTTACCGTTTCCTGCCAGCCTTTCATCAACCCGGCCAGATAGCTGACCAAGCCTGGGTCTGTTCCTTCTGCCAGTTTCTGCGCTTTGGCAGCCTTATTGATGGCTGAGGAGTAATAGCCCTGGCGGGCCAGCGCCAGCGACATGTCAGCCGCGACAATCGCCGACGTTGGCAGGATTTCTTCTGCCTGCCTCAGCTCTGCCATGGCTTTCTGCGGGTCGTCCTTTTGCAGATACACTCGCCCGAGCATGGCGTGAAGCTGGCCGTCAGATGGCGCTTCCGCTGACAGGGGCACCAGGTCTTTTTCTGCCTCATCGAAGCGCGACAGCGCGATATAGACAAGCGCACGGTTCTTCAGGGCCGACTGATATTCCCCGTTCGCCTTGAGCGCAGCATCAAAATGCTTGAGCGCCGCGTCATAGTCGCGCTGACGGTATTTGATCGAGCCCAGGATGTTGGATGCCTGCGCAGACCCTGGCACCTGCTCCTGGATCTTCAGCGCAAGGTCTTCCGCCGCCTCATAATTACCCTGCCCCAGCCACAGGTTGGCAAGCACAGCCATGCTTTCAACATCATCCTGGTGCTGCAGGTAATATGCCTCGAGTTCTGCCGTCGCCCCTTCCTGGTCTCCCGCGAAGAAGCGCGCCAGTGCCAGGCGCCGTGTCAGGCCCTGCATCAAAGCCTCTCCCTCCGGTCCGCGCTTGGCAGCCAGGTCGCGCGCCTCCTTCAGCCGGTCGCGCACCTTGGCAGCCTCGCCCAGTGCGCCATGGGCTGCCGCTGCCATCAGGACGGCTTCAAGGTCGCCCTCTTCCCTGTCCAGAAGAGGTTGGAGCACCGTCAGCGCTTCCCGGGCACGGCCGCGCTGGGAAATGCTTTCAGCCAGCGCAAGACGCGTCAGCCTGTCCCCGGGCTGGGATTTCAGGAAGCGTTCCAGATACATGCTGGCGGTGGAATATTTGCCCAATTGATAGGCTACATGGCCATAAGTGCGCGCGACGGGCGGATAAAGCCGCGTCAAGTCCCCTGTCCGCAACAATAACGCTTCCGCCTCACCCGGCTTGCCGTTCATGGCCAGGATCAGCGCCGAATGATACTGCGCCATCGCATTCCCCGGCGACATCGCATAGACGGCATCCAGCTCCTGCTGTGCGTCGTCGAACTTCCGCATATCGATGTATGTGCCGGCGAGCTCCAGGTGCGCCAGCAGAAAGCCGTTCCGCGCCGCAACAGCCTTCTTCAGTAGCTCGACGGCCACCTCATGCTGGCCCTGATAGCGGGCAATGGCGCCGCGCACATGCAAAACACCCGGGTCATCGGGCGCCTTTTCCCCCGCCTGATCCGCCAGACGGCTCGCTTCCATGAGGTCCCCTCTTGAAAACGCCAGAGACGCCAGGCCCAGGTAGCCGCCGAAATGGTCGGACCTCTCAGCGATTGCCTGCTCGAAATAGCCCCGCGCGGCGCCCATACCCTCGCGATCCCGCGCGATGTCTGCGCGCAGCAGCAGCGCGTCAAATCGGTCAGCAGCGGCGAGCTCGCTCTCCTCAAGAACAGCCCAGGCCCGATCCATCTCCCGCTGGGCCACAAGGGCGCGGGCAAGCGGCAGGGTTATCAGCGCGTCCGCGGCGCCCGCCTCTCGTGCTTTCTCAAGCGCCACTTCCGCAGCCACGCCGTCCAGCACGTCATTATAGACCTTGGCCAGCACCAGATAGTCATGCGCGTCGGCGAGATCCGCCTTATCCTGCGCTTCCAGGATCATCACCACCTGGCGGAAATCACCGGCCTCGACCAGCGCATCCACCTCTGCGTCGGTGACGGTGGTATAATCGGTATCCGCCTGCTCTTCTGCGTCGCCGCAGGCCGCCAGCATCAACAGTGAAACCAAGGAAAGTTGTTTTAGCACGCCTGAACCCCCATTCAGTTCATATAGAGTTTGCCTGATACCTCGACCATAGTTGAGAATCACTCGCGATTACAATACCTGCGATATTTTTCGTGACAATTTATTGCAAATGCAATATATATCCGCATCAAGGCATGGTGCGGGCCACAATAGAAACCAAAGTTTACAACCCCGCGACAGGCCATCAGGCATCGTCGAAATTGACAACCGCAAATAGTTTTGGCATGAGCGGTAAGGAACAGTTGGGGTTCGAACGATGAAATTCTTTAAAATGTTTGGCGCCGGGCTTATCGCCCTCATGAGCGTATCTGCCACGGCCTACGGCCAGGATGCCACCTATCCCTATGTGGATGTGAAATCCGATGTGGGCAGCTACGACCCAGTGGCGTTGGGGGAAAACATCCAGCTTGATGGCTGCGGCACCAAAATCTGGGCCGCGACCGGCACAGCCACTTTTTCCTGGTGCGATATCACCAACTATAGCGAATTCTCATTGTCCTGGATGGTCTGGAACTGGGACAGCTATAGCTGGACCACCTTCGCGTCCTATTCGAACAATGACGTGGGCGCGGGCCTGACCGCCGTGGTCAACACCGGCCTCGGCACGCCCTTCACGTCAGCGGGTGTCTATTATATCGGCCTCCTCGCGCAGGTCACCAGCTCGCAGTATCACCTGGGCAAGGATGTTTACATCACCCTGCCCGGCGGCCTGA
>JBNKYQ010000247.1:0-4282 GCA_050300975.1 Kordiimonas sp. | reverse complement strand
AACTAGAGACCGAATGAGGAAAAACACAAACAGCAACTAAAATCTGCGCCACGAGCGGCAAGCTAAGCGCTTGGGCGCGCCCTCAGGCACTTCCGCCAGCACATCAATGGCTTCTGGGCGGAACAGCAGGCGGAGCGGCCTGTCCGGCAGGTCGTCGGGTAGGCTTTCCCAGTCAGACGCGCCCGCGCCCACGGGCATGAAGCTTTGCATGCGCTCGGGCAGATGACTGCGTCGGTGCTTCAAGCGCCGGACCGTGCCGGGCCCCAGGCGAGTGCTCAGCCGGTCCAGCACCTCTGATGCCGTCTGGTCCTGCCGGTCCCGATTTGAAGACACCTGGGTGGGCGTGAGGCGTTCGGTCTCATAGGCTTTCAGGATCAACAGATCGAAGCCGAAATCGGCCTCCAGGAGCGGGATTTTCTCGGCTATCAGGCGCATCAGGTGGCTTGCGTCCCGGCTGGGGCGGTTGGTGCCGATGGTGATCGCTTGCACGCTGCCGTCCACACGGAAGGCATGAAGGCCAAGGCGCGACAGTCCTTGTTCCGTTCGGACCAGCGCACCTGTCAGCTCCTCAAGCAGCCGGCGGCAGGCAATCTCAATAGTTTCGGTATGCAGCACCGGTTCAGCGAACGCTTGCCGCACCTGCCAGCTCGGCAGCGCCTCAAGGGGCGAAATCGGGGCCTCGCGGCCACCGATGGCCATATCAAGCCGGGTCAGCAGGTCTGCCACCATTTTGGACGGCTTGCCGCGGAAGCGGCGTGCGAGCGCGGGGCGCGGCAGGCCCGTGAGACTGCCAATGGTCTTGAGGCCAAGACGGGCAAGGGTTTGCACGCTGGCGCCATCAAGCCGCAGCGCCGCGGCGGGCAGGGGCGCCAGAAGGGCCCGGGTATCGGCCGCATCCCGGCTGATGGTGCCTGCCCGGAAGTGCGCGAACGCCCAAGCGGCCGCCTGGTTTTCCGCCATGGCAAGCCGCGCGTGAATGCCTGCGCTTTCAAGCCTATGCTGGATATCATCCATCATGGCGCGTTCGCCGCCGAACAGATGCGGGCAGCCCGTGACGTCAAGCAATATGCCGTCCGTGCCGTCAAGAGCCACCAGCGGGCTATAGCGCCCCAGCCAGCGGGCAAGGCTTTCAAGATTTGTGGCGTCCCTGGCACGGTTCGCCTGATGCACACCAATGTCCGGCTTGATGGCGCGGGCTTCGGCGAGCGTCATGCCCGGCGCAAGCCCAAGCGCCGCCGCCCCCGGACACACGGCATAAAGCTTCTGGGTCTGGTTTTCCGCAATCGTCAGGACAAGCGGGCTATCCGCCGAGCCAACCGTCAGGCGATCCGCCGAGCTATCCGGTAGCGTGCACGGGCTCGCCAGCGCGCGGCGCCACCGGTCGATCGGCCATAGGGGCAGCCATAGAGAGATAATCCTGCGCATGTGAGGGCCACTCCATCATGATAGAGAAGGGGCGTTCACCACCCCTGTGTTTGACAAGGTTAATCGTGCCGCGGGCATCGCCTGGCGCATTGGCATCAAACAGCGCGTCACCGCTGGCGGCGGGCGAGACGCGAAAACGGCTGTGGGCGGCGCTTTGCGGGGCTTCGCGTGAGCGGACAAGCAGCAGGCAGCGGCTGCCGTGGGTTTGCGCCGCCAGTGTCAGGCGGCGGCTGGCCGTCAGGTCCACCGGGCCGCATTCGCCCACCACGGTCGCGAACGCATCGGTCTTGAGGCCTTCTTCCACAGCCCAGAGGGCATCGATGGCCTTGTGCGCCTGAACCAATATGATGCGCTCAGGCGCGATGCCATGCCCCTTGAGGCCTGGGCCATACGGCAGGCCGTGATCCAGTGCGACAGCGCGGCTTGTCACCCACAGGATGGGCTTGTCGCTGTCCCTGATCACCGTCAGCAGGCAGGCCATGGCGGCGGTATAGTCAGCCATTGTTTCAGCCCACAGCTCATGCACCTCACCATAGGCAAGCGACGTCAGCATCTCTGTGCGGTCCGGCGCATCGTTCGCATCAGGCCCAAGGGCAGGGAGAGTCACCCCCGCGCCGCCAAGCTGCGCCAGAAGGCCCTTCAGCGCCGCCTGTTTGCGCTCGGAAACCCGCGTGTTTTCAGCATTATCATTTTCTGCGACAGGGAACACAGGCCATATCCTCACTCTCATCACTCGCCTATATGTTCACTATTTGTTCTCATCTGGAGCAATAAAAGTCAAGGCAAAATAGATGTGGCCGATAAGCGGGAGTGCTGGAGATCGGCCCTAATCAAAGATTTTGGTGGCATAGGGCGCGGATATCTGTATAAGCGCGGCTCATAGGAAATCACAGGACCGGTCACAAATGATTACTTTCTCCGACGTTGCGCTTCGACGCGGCGCCAAGTTGCTGTTTGAAAAAGGCAGCTTCAATCTGAACGCCGGGGAGAAAATGGGACTCGTGGGCGGCAACGGTGCAGGAAAATCCTCGCTGTTTGCTTTGCTGCGCGGGGAACTGATTGCAGAAGCTGGCACTGTGGACTTTCCAAACCGCTGGCGTATTGCGCATGTGGCACAGGAAACCGAAGGCAGCCCGCTGTCTGCCCTGCAATTTACGATCGATGGCGATACCGAACTCCGTGCCCTTGAAGCCGAACTTGCGAAAGCGGAAGAGGCGGAGGACGGGTTTGAAATGGCCCGAATCCATGAAGAATTCATGCGCATTGACGCCTATTCGGTAGACCGCCGGGCCGCAGAACTGTTGATTGGCTTGGGGTTCGACCTGGAAACGCATGAAAACCCTGTTTCGTCCTTCTCTGGTGGCTGGCGGATGCGGCTTAACCTCGCGCGGGCCTTGATGTGTCGCTCTGACTTGCTGCTCCTCGACGAGCCTACGAACCACCTGGATCTGGAAGCCATCATCTGGCTGCAGGACTGGTTGAAGGCGTTTGAGGGCACTGTCCTGATGATTTCGCATGACCGGAACTTTTTGGACAACACGGTGGACCGTATTCTCGAATTGGCCAACAGCACGCTGACGCTCTATACCGGCGGCTATTCAGACTATGAAAACATGCGCGCCGAGAAATTGACCCTGCAACAGGCGATGTTTGAAAAGCAGCAGCGCCAGATCGCCCATATTTCTTCGTTTATCGAGCGTTTCCGCGCCCAGGCTTCAAAAGCGCGGCAGGCACAAAGCCGTATCAAGGCCCTGGCAAAGCTGGAACGGGTGGCCGCTGCCCATATCGATACGCCTTTCACCTTCAAGTTCCGCGAACCGGACGCCATGGCCAGCACGCTGTGGGCGTCAGAAGGTGCCGGCGCGGGATACGGCGAAAAGCAGATCCTGTCAGACGTGACTGTTCATGTTGGTGAAGGCAGCCGGGTGGGGCTTTTGGGGCGCAATGGCGCTGGCAAGTCAACGCTCATCAAGCTGATCGCAGGCGAGATCACCAGCGGGCAGGGAGACATAACACGGGATCGCCGTATCAATATTGGCTATTTCGCCCAGCACCAGTTGGAAACACTTGATCCAGAGCAGTCGCCGCTTTGGCACATGAAACAAAAAGCGCCCAATGCGCGGGAACAGGAGCTCAGGACCTATCTGGGTACCTTCGATTTTTCCGACAAGACAGTGTTTCAGGAAACCGGGACAATGTCAGGCGGCGAAAAATCGCGCCTTGTTCTAGCGATGATCATCTGGGACAGGCCGAACCTGTTGTTGCTTGACGAACCAACGAACCACTTGGACCTTGAAGTCCGCTCGGCACTGACGCTGGCTTTGCAGGAATTTACCGGGGCCGTGGTGCTGGTGTCGCACGACACGGCGCTTATCGAAACCGTGGTGGATTCATATTGGCTTATCGACAAGGGTACAGTCACACCGTTCGACGGCAATCTGATGGACTATAAGCGGTACCGCGCGCAGGCGAACCGTAACGCCGCATAACTTCCAGGGAATAGAGAAGCAGACGTTCCGTTTCAGTGCGTTACTTAAGACGCATAATTTATATGTTGCGCGTTGTAGTGCATAACTAATTCACGGAAGCGCCCAGCGGGCCAAATGAATTTAATTATGCACGGTAAGTAAAACTATGCAGCGGTCTGAATAAGTTCTGCTGTTTCTACTGCAATTTGGTAATGTGGCTTTCCTTCAGCCCGCCAAATAGCAGCATCTATTAGGGCCAAGTGCGGGTCCATGCCTGCGAGTACTGCAAGCTTCACGACATCTTCATCAGAAATCTTTGTTCGCCCTGATTTCCAGCCGGTTAGACGGCTCTCGGAAACGCGCATTGCGCCCGCCAGAAGGTACTGTTC
>JBNKYQ010000246.1:0-4289 GCA_050300975.1 Kordiimonas sp. | reverse complement strand
GATCCAGGCGTAGGCGCCGTAGAAAGCTGTGGTGCCGAGCAGGCCGAGGGCGAAACCCCAGGAATCGCGCCGCAGGGTCAGACGCCGGTCCTCGGCGAAGAGTCTGGCGAAAATATCGTGGTAGCGCTGCATCAGCTTGGGGCCGAGGCCTGCGTCACACACGCGGCCCTGCACCGAAACAGCATCGACGAAGGATGCGTTGCCCGCCGTGCCCATCAGCCAGTAAGGCGTCAGGTCGAGGCCGCTGTTGGCCGGATAGTCGAACACATGATGGTAGGCATGGCTTGTCCCGCTCGGGGCATGCAGCCAGTCGACAAACTTGATGCTTTGTTTGAAGGTGGCATCGCATTCGCGGATGAAATCCGCTTCATCAATGCCCAGATGCTGAAGGCTTTTCCGAATGGCGGGGACTGTGCCCTCGCCCACACCTATGGTGGGAATATCAGCCGATTCCACAAGGGTCACGCGGAAACCCAAGGCGTCCGCAGACCTGAGAGCTTTAGCCAGATGACAGGCGGCCAGCCAGCCGGCGGTTCCCCCGCCGACGACCAGCACATGTTTGATTAATGTATCATGCCCGCCACCTGCTGCCATTACGCCTCGCTTTCGCCCAGTTCGCTCTTGAGCTTGCCAAGCCGGCGGATCTGATTGATCGAAATCAGATGCGCGTAAATCACGTGCAGAACGCCACGCTTCTTGAGGTCCAGGGATTTTTCGTCATCAAGCTCATTGAGCTTCTTCTCGTCGATCACATAGAGACCGTTGAGGTTGATCTGCTGGCCGTTCACTTCAACCGTCAGGTTGCGTTCTACCAGGAGGTCCAGGTCAACCAGCAGCTTGATGAAGCCCTGGGTGATCTGGCTATGTTCGAAATAGGAGGTGATGGCCTGTTTGCGGTTAGTCAGATAGTCAGTTTCCTTGCCGTCAAGGAACAGCGCCTGGCCTTCAGCACCAACCTGCTTGGCGTCTGTATCGAGCGCCAGCATCAGCTGGGTTTCGTCATGCTGCGTTGGCATCAGGCGGAACGGGAAGGTTGCGATGATACCTGGAATATACATGCCCTGCCACTTGCCGTCTTTCACCAGCAGGTTTTCACCCGGCTGCAGGCCCAGCATGGCCACGGGCTGGAACTGGCCAGTTTCGGCATGCTTGACAAAAACAACAGGCACGTCGGTTGCAACCTGCACAAATTCATGTGCGACCACAGGCACGACATGCTGGTTGGCGACATGGTCGAAACCGACATTGTCGTTGACTTTAAGGTCGGCGTGTTCTTCGACGTTAAGGGCTACAAGATTGGTCACGGGTTACGCTCCACAATTAAAATGCAATTAATAAGGTTCGGCTCCTTATATCGCATTTGCAGGAAAAGGGGAGTCTTGCTCCCCTTCCCTAATCTTTTTTTAGGCCTCTAGTATTTGAAGCTCACACCAACGCTGATCCGGCGCGGCATTTCATACTCATAGAGCGGGAAACCACCGGTGAAGCCGCTGTTGGCTGTCGGCGTTGCGTTGTTGCCGAACTGCTTGGCGCCTTTCTCCAGGATATTGGTCACATCCACATTCACCGAAATCTGGCTGGTAACATAGTAGGATGCGCTGAAGTCCAGCGAACCGAAGGCTTTGTGCAGACGGTTGCCGTAAGCGCCCACTTCACGCAGCATGTATTTGCTGCGGTAGTTGTAGGAAAGGCGCGCCTGGAAGGCATCAGTCTCATAATAGCCGGTTGCGTTGAAGCTGTGCTTGGAGGCGTCGGAGAGAACTTCCTGGCCGTCAGTGAAAGTGTCAGCGTCATCCGCCGCACTGTCAGTGTAGGTATAGTTCAGCACCGTACCGAAGCCATTCTCGAACTCCTGCTGATACTGGAGCTCGAAGCCCTTGATGTTCGCAGACTTGCCGTTGATCTTCTCCTGCACGGTCCAGCCGAACGGGATTTCATCGTCGCGCATGGTGCCCGGGAAGCCGATCTCAGCTGTGGTTGCTGCATATTCGGTGTTCGAGACGAAGTTCTTCACGTCCTTGAGGAAGATACCCGCGGACAGGATCGAGCCTTCAGCGAAGTAATATTCAAGGGACAGGTCAAACTGGTCAGAGATGAAAGGCTTGAGGCCCACGTTACCAACAATCCAGAACTGGTTGTCCGGCAGGTCATCGTTCGCACCCACAACGTTCGGGTTCACATACATGTCCACATACTGCGGACGCGTCATCACCCGCGCGGCAGACGCGCGCAGCACCAGGTCTTCCTTCAGGTCCATTGCCACGTTGAAGCTTGGCAGGAACTGCGAATATTTGGCGTTGGTGGATGCCAGCTGGCCATTCAGGTAATAGGTACTGGTGGCGCTGGTGTGCACATAGCGGACACCGGCGTTACCACGGAAACCGTCGCCTTCGAACGTGGCCATTACGTAGGCGGCCGTGTTCTTCTCGTCGATTTCGCTGTAGGCGCCTAGGATCTCGGTTTCACCCGTGATGCTGGCTTTTGCCCAATCCTTGGCGGCGTCGGCATCAATGCGCAGGATCTGATAGTCGCCCGCACCAACATCGATCAGGCCGCCATTGATGCCGCCCGTTGAAAGGCGCGGATCAAAACCGGCTTCCTGGTCTAGCGTGAACTGGCGGCTGGTGGTGTTGTGGTCGGCATAGCGAACGCCGGTCTTGATCGACTTGATCATTCCCAGGTCCACGTCATATTCGACATCTGCCTGCGCATAAAACTCCTCGTCGGTCTTCGGCGTCTTGTTGAAGGCCGAGCCCGTTCCCATCACCAGGGAACCTGGGTCGTAGGACGAGATGTCGAAGCTTGCTGTATCCCAGGTCTGGTTGCCACCTGTGAAATCATAGGTGCCGCCAGGGATCGCCGTGCCGCCCGTGCCGTCCTCGAGAACCATCTCGAAGTCCGTACCGCCCGAAGACGTGGTCTTGCCGATCTGGAAATCCACCACATACCCGTCGCCACGGTACTCGGCGTCGAAATCATAGACGTGGGATTTCATCGTGGCTTCACGCGGACGCGCCTGATAGTAGGCGACATTGAGCGGGCCACACACAGGGGTGCCATTCTGCAGGCAGTTTTCAGGCACATCAACGCCAGACCAGCTTGTGTTGCCCTGGGTCAGCCACAGGGCATAGTTGGTGTTGTCCGCCGCCATTTGCATGTCCACCCAGTTGGCGGTCAGCGTCAGGGCGTCGGTTGGCTCAAACTGCACGGTGGCGTTAAAGGCGCGTCGCTTGCGGTCCTGCTCGAAGCCCACAGGGCCTGCACCCCATTCCCAGAAGGCTTCGTTGCCCTGGCGCTGCATCTGACGGCGCTGGTAGACGGCAGACATCAGGACACCGAAGTTACCGCGCTCGTTCTTCCAGCTCACAAGGCCGGAAAGCTGCGGGTCAATTTCGCCGCTGTCGTTGGTGTGGGCGCCTTCAGCCGACGCATAGATGTTCAGGTCGTCCATCTCCAGGGGCTTGCGGGTGTTGATCACAACCGTGCCGCCAACGCCGCCTTCATTCAGGTCAGCCTGGGAGGATTTATAAACCTCGATGTTGCCCACCAGCTCAGACGGCAGCAGCGAATAGTTGAAGCTGCGGCGCGCGGGCTCGAACACGAACCAGCCGGTGGAGGCCACATTCTGGCCGTTGAGGGTGGTCAGCGTCATGTTCTGGCTGGCACCACGGATGGCTACACCCTGGCCTTCGCCGAACTGGCGCTGGATGGTGACGCCGGAAATACGTTGCAGGGATTCTGCCACGTTATTATCCGGGAACTTGCCGATATCTTCAGCCGAGATCGCGTCAACGATAGCGTAACTGGAGCGCTTGGTCTCCAGGCTCTGCCTCAGGGCGCCCCGAATGCCCGTGATGGTGATCTCTTCAAATTCGTCCATTGCGCTGTCCTGGCTCTCCTGAGCCTGCGCAGCCATGGCGACACTTGCCAGGGCAATCGCACTAACCGACCGGTATAGCGTACGTTTGGTGAAACTCATTTTTTCCTCCTGGTTCCCAACCTTTGAGCGGCCGCTGGCGCTGCATCCGCAGCCGCCCTGTTTTTGGCCTTCCTTGTCTCCCTTCGCATCAGTGCCCTCTTTCGTTTTGCATGGCTTATGATGAGCAACTTAGCGAATCCATGTACCAGCCAGCCGCGCCAATGACGCCAAGCTGACCGTGTTCGATCAGGTTCACGGGGATGGCTTCCAGGAAGGGGCGCATGTCGCCCTTCGCGGTGAAGCGGTCCATGAACCGGCTTTCGATCAAAAATTCTCTGATTTTCGGCAGGATGCCCCCTGCCAGGTAAAG
>JBNKYQ010000245.1:0-4304 GCA_050300975.1 Kordiimonas sp. | reverse complement strand
GGCTTCGCGTTCAACCTCAATCCAGCTGGCTGCTGGTTTGATGAAGCTGAGCCACGCCTCTGCTGTGTTTTTCTGGAAGCCTTCAGGACCCCAGTCTGCCAGCCGTTTCTGGCCCTGGGACGGCGCGAAGAACATGGTGGGCTTGGCGCCCGGCAGGTTCGAATTGTCACCCATCTCGTCCCAGTGGGACGCGCCAACCGCGCAGCTATAGACCAGATTTTCACCGAAGTGAGTATGCACGTCCGTGCGCACTTGGCCGCTGCCGGCCATGTCGATATAGATGGTCTTCTTCGTTCCGTCCAGGCTGGCGACATTGTCATAGGCGACAGCCTGGTCGTAGCATCCAAGGCTTTCAATGAAACCGATATTGCCGGGGGAGGTGAGGCCGATCACATGGACACCCGCACGCTTGGCCAGCTGGAAGGCAGCCCCGAAGGCGGTTTTCGACGACGCGCTCGAAAGCACCAACTGGGTGGCGCCGAAGAAGTCATTGTCGGCCATGAAATCATCGATCAGGAAGCTGGTCATGAAAAGCGGGCGGAAGATCATCTGCAGGTCTTCCATGCTCTCCACATAGCCGGGGTCAGTGGCCGCATTGACATACTGGTTATAAACGATGGCAAGCTCCGCGCGGTGGGGGCTGCCGTCCAGGAAGCCTGCAGGCGACACCTTGGCGGGCCGCACCACCAGATGCGTCGACATGGGGTAGTAACCATAAAAGCGCTCGCCCACCTTCACGTCCGGGTGGTTGCTGTCTTGAACGTCGGCAAAGCCCCACACAGGGATGCGGCCCCAGCCGTCGCTTGCCGGGAAGAACTGCCAGTATTTCATCACATCGCCGAAGGCAGCGTAGGTCACATTGTTGGCTGTGAACGCGAACCGGTCCAGCTTCAGCAGTACCTCGCCGTCCTTGAGGTCCGGCAGGTCGTGGCTTCTGAATTCGGTTTTGTGGAGGTCCGCTTTCGCGACCAGGAAATCGGTGCACTGTGTCATGTGATGCTCTTTTGCCCAAAGGTGTGATTTTGATCGTTAAATATGACCTAGGGTGAAGCATTTCGCATTCAACCGCTCTTGTCCGGTGCGGGGCAAAAAGGCATACTGCGCCCAATTGGGGATCCTAGAGGACGGATATAATGGAATTTTTCAATTCGAACGATATTGATACCGACAAGCTGGTGGCCCAGGCCACGGATATGGGTATCACCATTCTGGCAGCCATTCTTGTCCTGATTGTTGGGCTGTGGCTGGCCGGATTTGTGGAGCGGCGGCTGAATGCCGCCTTCAAGAAAAGCGACAAGATCGATGCCACGGTGTCGACCTTCATGGCGAGTCTCGCGAAATATATTGTGATTATCCTCACGGGTATCGCGCTTCTGGACCAGTTCGGCATTGAAACCACATCGCTTGTAGCTGTGCTGGGTGCCGCCGGTCTTGCCATTGGCCTCGCGCTTCAGGGCACGCTTTCCAACCTCGCTGCGGGCGTGATGCTGCTGATTTTCCGGCCGTTCAAGGTTGGGCAGTTTGTGGAAGTCGGGGGGCACGCGGGCACGGTGAAAGGCATTTCCCTGTTCCTGACCAAACTGGATACAGGTGACAATGTGCGCATCACCATCCCGAACAATTCGGTGTGGGGCAGTTCCATCCGCAACTTCAACCATCATGACACGCGGCGGCTGCAGATTGTTTACGGCATCAGCTATGGCGACAATATCGACAAGGCGATGGAGATCATTCAGGCCTGTATCGAGGCCGATGAACGCTGCCAGAAGGACCCGGCGCCGGTGATTGCCGTTACGTCCCTTGGCGATAGTTCGGTGGACATCATGGTGCGGGTCTGGTGCGCGTCAGGCGACTATTGGGCGCTTAACTGGCACCTGCTGAAAACCGTGAAGGAACGGTTCGACGCCGAAGGTGTCTCGATTCCATTCCCTTGCCGCACCATCTATCAGGGCGAATAGGGGTAGAATACTACATCTTTGGTTTATAATCCTTCGGCAGGGCAGCCTGCAGCGCTTCAAAACCATTTCATTGGTTGACTGCGCCGCGGCTGCCCTGTTTTATGTCGCGGGTGGGCCCCGTGGCTGGGTGGTTCGGGGCCCGTGACAAAAAGATTATGGGCAAAAACAAGAATATCTCGTTACAGCTCCTGGAGGGGATCAATGATTAAAGCAGTACTCAAGTCGTCCGTTGCGGCGACAGCCCTGTTGCTCGCGGCCTGCGGCAACGGTGAACAATCGGCTGACGCGCCAGCAACCGAGCAAGTGGTTGCCAAGGCCGACGTGAAGCCTGAACTGGGCAACTTCGGTGTTGACCTGACGGCACAGAAAGCCAGCGTCAAGCCGGGCGACAATTTCTTCGAATATATGAACGGTACCTGGCTCGATACATTCGAGCTGCCGGCTGACCGCACCAACTATGGAGCTTTCACCGTGCTGGCGGAACGCTCCCGCGACCGGACCAAAGCCATCATCGACGAAGTGACCGCAGGCGATTTCCCGCAAGGATCCGTCGAGCAGAAGATCGGCGACTATTACAACAGCTACATGGATGTGGACGCCATCAATGCCCGCGGTATTGACCCGCTCCGCCCGCTCCTCGATGAGATCGCAGCTGTTGAAGACGTGGCGGGCCTGACCCGCATGTTCGGCCGTGAAGGCATGGACAGCATGATTTCGCCAGTATCTGGCGGCCTTGGTATCGACCGTGAAAACCCGGATTATTATATCCTGAACCTCGGCCTTGGTGGCCTTGGCCTGCCGGACCGTGACTATTACCTGGACGACAGCGAGCGCTTCCAGGGCATCCGCGACGCCTATAAGGCCCACATCGCAGAGATGCTTGGCTTCGCAGGCGTGTCCGCTGAGGACGCTGCCGCACAGGCTGAAACCATTCTGGCGCTTGAAACCCGCATCGCCGAAAAACAGTGGGCGCGTGCAGACCGCCGCGACCGCACCAAGAACTTCAACCCGACCACCATGGAAGAACTGAAGGCAAACTACACCGGCTTTGACTGGGATGCCTATTTCACAGCCGGCGGCATTGAAGGCCTTGCCAAGGTGAACGTCTCCGGCCCGCAGCCGCTCATGGATGCCATTGCGCTCGTCAATGAAATCCCGGTTGCTGACTGGAAAGCCTACCTGACCTACCACACCATCTCAAACCACGCGGCTATCCTGTCTGAAGAGATCGATACAGCGAACTTCAACTTCTTCGGTAAGACACTGCGCGGCCAACAGGAACAGCAGGACCGCTGGAAGCGTGCAACGGCGCGTGTTGGCGCGCTTGACGCCCTGGGTGAAGCCATCGGCCAGGTCTATGTGAAGCGCTACTTCCCGCCGGAAGCGAAGGCCGAAATGGTCAAGCTGGTGGAAAACCTGCGCACGGCCATGGGCCAGCGTATCGACGGCCTTTCCTGGATGGGTGAAGAGACCAAGAAGGAAGCGCATGCGAAGCTGGCGTCCTTCAACCCGAAGATCGGCTATCCGAACAAGTGGAAAGACCTGTCGAAGATCGACATCAAGCATGGTGACCTGTTCGCCAATGCAAAAGCGATCGACGCTTTCAACTATGAAGACCTGCTGGGCCGCTTCAAGCGCAAGACCGACAAGGACGAGTGGTTCATGACGCCACAAACGGTCAACGCCTACTATAACCCGCAGTTCAACGAGATCGTGTTCCCGGCCGCTATCCTGCAGCCACCATTCTTCGATCTGGGCGCTGACGCGGCCGTCAACTATGGCGGAATCGGTGCGGTGATCGGTCACGAAATGGGCCACGGCTTTGATGATCAGGGCTCCAAGTCCGATGCCACGGGCGTACAGCGGAACTGGTGGACCGACGAGGACCGCGCGGCGTTTGAAAAGCTGACGTCTGTGCTTGGCGCACAGTATGACCAGTATGAGCCAGTACCGGGCAACCATGTGGACGGTACGTTCACAATGGGCGAGAACATCGGTGACCTTGGTGGCCTGCGCATGGCCTACACGGCCTACAAGCTGTCGCTGAACGGTAAGGAAGCGCCGGTGATTGACGGCCTCACGGGTGACCAGCGCTTCTTCATGGCCTGGGCCCAGGTTTGGAAGCGCAAGTATGCCGAAGAAGAGCTGCTGAACCGCCTGAAGTCTGACCCGCACAGCCCGTCCGAATACCGGACCAACGGCATCGTTCGCAACATGGACGAATGGTATGAAGCTTTCGACGTGAAGGAAGGCGATGCGCTTTACCTGCCGCCGGAAGAGCGCGTGCAGATCTGGTAAGCCAGCATCAATTTGAGACAAGGAAGGGCCGGGGAAACCTCCGGCCCT
>JBNKYQ010000244.1:0-4312 GCA_050300975.1 Kordiimonas sp. | reverse complement strand
CCACGCGGGTTACGATCGCGCCTTCTTCCTGCTCGATACCGAGGGATTCAGCGAACTCTTCGGTCATTGGCTGGATGCCAACGCCAAGCCAGCCGCGACGAACCTTGCCGTGTTCCTGCAGTTCAGCAGTCACGCGGGATGCGTCGTTGGATGGGATCGCGAAACCGATACCCACGTTACCGCCGGTTGGCGAGAAGATCGCGGTGTTCACGCCGATCACTTCACCCTTCATGTTGAAGAGCGGGCCACCGGAGTTACCGCGGTTGATCGATGCGTCCGTTTGCAGGAATTCAACATCGTTGGAGTTGTTGATGGAGCGGTTGCGCGCGGAAATGATGCCTGCGGTTACCGTACCGGCCTGGCCGAACGGGTTACCGATGGCGATCACCCAGTCACCGATGCGCTCATCATCGCTGTCGCCCCAGGTCACGAACGGGAACTTGTCACCGTTTTCATGTTCGATCTTGAGAACGGCGATATCAGACAGGGCATCACGGCCGAGAACCGTTGCCGGGAAGTCGTCCCCGTCAGCGGTAGTCACCGTAATCTCGTCTGCATCTTCAACCACGTGGTTGTTGGTGATCACGATACCTTTGGCATCAATGATGAACCCGGACCCAAGCGAACGCGCTTCGCGGGGCTCCTGGTCTTCTTCCATGCGGTCACGGAACTGGTCCCACAGGTCGCCGAACGGAACGCCTTCTGGCAGGTCCGGTGCTCGGCGACCGCTGCGACCACGAATGGTCTGCACGGTAGAGATATTCACGACTGCAGGCGACAGCTTCTCGACCAGATCGGCGAAGCTATCCGGAGCGCCGCGTGCGGCAACCGGCCCCATCGAGGTCAGGGCTGCTGCCAAAAGCATAATGGATGTCAGCAAAACCTTAAGCGCTTTGCCCGACATGTCGGCTGTCGTCCGCGTGTTAATTGCTTTTACTAAGGTGGTGCTCAAGGCACTTACTCCTTCAATTATTATTCATCACTCGCGTTGGCCTTACCCTCAAGCGCCAAAAGACGCCTGAACCAGCCAGACTACAGCAACACCGATCGCCGCGAGGGTCAAGCCCATAACCCGAAGCTTTGCGGTGGGCTGTTTTGATGCTGCGACAAGCAGCTTTTTGAAGCCTTCAGGCATCAAGGCATAGGCCGCGCCTTCAATGAAGAAAGCGAGGCCCAGCCCTACGAGTAGTAGTTTCCAGTCCATGGCGTATCAGGCGCCCTGGTCTATTTCCGGTCCATGAACAGCTTGAAGAATTCGCTGTCCGGGGACAGGATAAGGCGGGTATCGTCCTTACCCAGCGATTTCCTGTAGGCCTGCATGGTCCGGTAGAATTCGAAGAAGTCCTCGTCCTTGCCATAAGCGTCAGCGAAAATCTTCACCACCTGGCCATCGGCTTCACCGCGAATGGTTTGCGACTTGCGCTCGGCTTCAGCGAGGATTTCCGACACCTGGCGATCGGCCACAGCCCGGATCTTCACCGCGTCCCGCTGCCCCGATGCCCGCTTTTCAGCGGCTTCACGCTCGCGTTCGGTTTTCATGCGTTCGAAAATCGCTTCGCTGTTTTCCCGCGGCAGGTCCACGCGCTTGAGGCGCACATCCACCACTTCAAGGCCGAAGGTCAGCGCACGCTGGTTCGTGAGATCGCTGATCTTTTTCATCAGCTCGGCGCGCTGGCCGGATACGATTTCATTCATCGGCTCCTGCGCCAGCACCTGACGGACGGTTGATTCCATGGCGTCTTCCAGAAGGCGGGCGGCGCCCACTTCTGTCCGCGCCGCCTGATAGCGCTTGAGCGGATCGGCGATGCGGTAGCGCGCGAAACTGTCCACCAGGATACGGCGCTGGTCAGACGCAAGCACTTCCTGCGGCGGCACATCAAGGCTCATGATGCGCTTCTCAAGCAGGATCACCTGCTCAAGGAACGGCAGCTTGAAGTGAAGGCCCGGCTGCGTGACTGTGCGCTGCGGGTTACCGAATTTCACCACGATGGCCTGCTGGCGTTCGTCGATGACGTAAAGCCCGCTCAGGCCCACAAGGAGGAGAGCGCCCAGAACGATCAGGCCTGCTATGGTCTTCGCATTCATTGCTTTGCTCCTTCGCTTTTCTTCAGTTCATTGAGCGGCAGGTAAGGCACGACACCGTTACCGGATTTGCCGTCGATGATGATCTTGTCCATGTCAGCCAGAATCTGCTCCATGGTTTCAAGATAGATCCGCTTGCGAGTCACATCCTTGGCCTGGACATATTCATTATAGACAGAGCTGAAGCGCGCGGCCTCACCCTGGGCGCGGCCAACCACTTGTGCGCGGTAGCCTTCTGCCTGCTGCACCATCTGTTCGGCGCGGCCTTCGGCTTCCGGAATCTTCTGGTTGCGGTATTTGGTCGCTTCGTTCTGGAAACGCTGCTGGTCAGCTTCGGCGCGCTGCACATCAAGGAACGCGTCCTTCACTTCGGCAGGCGCTTCGGATTCGATGATCTGCACGCGCAGGATGTCCACACCGGCCTGGTATTCATCCAGGGTTTTCTGGATCAGTTCCTTGGTGTTCTGCTCGATCTGGCCGCGGGCCGTTGTGATGATCGGCGTGATCTTGTTCTGGCCGATCATTTCGCGCATGGCGCTTTCGGCCACGGACTTGATCGTGCCGTCTGGGTCCTGTAGGCGGAACAGATAGTTGCCCAGGTCCTTGATGCGCCACACCACGTTGAAGCGAACATCAACAATGTTTTCGTCCTGGGTCAGCATCAGGCTTTCATCGGGACGGGCAAAACTCTGGCGGCCAGAGCGGCGGCTTTCGGTTACGCGGCTACCGATAGGAACCTGATTCTCGTCGGTAACACCGCGAACTTCAACCGTCTCAATGGGGTACGGCAGGTGCCAATGCAGCCCCGGCGTCGCGGACTCTGTCCACTCGCCAAAGCGCAATACCACAGCCTGCTCGTTCGGTTCGACGCGGTAGAGGCCGCTGGCCAACCACCCGAGAACCACGATCAGCAGGATCAGCATCGGGCCGCCCTTGCCACCAGGCAGGGCTTTCTTCAGCTGGTCCTGACCCTTACGGATATATTCATCGAAATTTGGTGGCTCGCCACCACCGCCGCCGCGGCGCGTACCCCAGGGATTGGGGCGCTCACCGTCGCCGTTGTTTTGCCAAGGCATAATATTCTCCCCTCAGGCGCGATTGCGCCGCCGAACATGCGGCATTTCGTCAATAGAAAGACCGTGTCTTGTCTGCCTATATATGGTACGTGCCAAGCGGCTGCAATGATAGTCGGCCAAAAATCGAACGCTTTTACCGGAAACGCAGGTTTTTTATGTCAGATATGCTGAAAAAGTCCGTCGAGACGGCGCTCCATCAAATCAAAGCCCCTGGAACGGCCCAGTCCGTGATGGAAGCCGGGCTGGTGAGCGCCATTGTGGTGGACGGCGGCAAGGTTGGCATCATTCTGGAACTTTCGGGCCGCGATCAGGCTGGCGCTGAAGCGCTTCGGACAGCGATCGAGGACGCCGCGCGAGCCGTGGACGGCGTTGCAGAAGCCAATGTCATCATGACGGCTGCGCGTCAGGCCCCTGCTGCACCAAATGGCCCGGCAGTGGGCGGCAAGGCGCCCCCAACGCCTACCGAAATTCCGGGCGTGAAACACATCGTGGCGGTCGCCAGCGGCAAGGGCGGTGTGGGCAAATCCACCACGTCGATCAACCTGGCCATCGCGCTTCGGGACCAGGGCCTGAAGGTCGGCGTTCTGGACGCGGATATCTTCGGCCCCAGCATCCCCATGCTTCTGGGCGTCGATGACAAGCCCGAAATCAAGAACAAGATTATCCAGCCCATCGTGGCCCACGGCCTTAAGGTCATGTCTGTCGGTTTCCTGATCGACGTGGATCAGCCCGTTGTGTGGCGTGGCCCCCGCGTGATGGGCGCAACCCAGCAGCTTCTGAAAGACGTGGCCTGGGGCCCCCTTGATGTATTGGTTGTTGATATGCCGCCCGGCACCGGCGATGTGCAGCTGACGATGGTGCAGCAGGCGCCGCTCAGTGGCGCGGTGATCGTCTCCACCCCGCAGGACCTGGCGCTGATCGACGCGCGCAAGGGCCTGGCGATGTTCCGCAAGGTGGAAGTGCCGATCATGGGCATCATTGAGAATATGAGCACCTTCCACTGCCCGCACTGCGGCGAGGAATCGCACATCTTCGGCCATGGCGGTGCTGCCGACACGGCCAAGGAACTGGGCTGTGACTTCCTGGGTGGCATTCCGCTGCATGTGAGCGTGCGCGAACACGCCGACGGCGGCGACCCGCTTGTGGCGGCAGAG
>JBNKYQ010000243.1:0-4313 GCA_050300975.1 Kordiimonas sp. | reverse complement strand
GGTCATGCCCGCTGCCATACCCTTGCGCATGGTGATCAGGATATGCACGGCGTCGGCGATCACCAGCGTCAGGATGATGGTGGGGGCGAACAGCGCGATGGGCGTCAGCGCCACGCCGTAGAAACCCGCCGCACCCATGCCGATCATGGAGGCAAAACCGATCATCAGAAGCGTGACAAAGGTGCCCGAGATGGAGCGCACGGTGAAGGCCATCAGCACCAGCAGCAGCAGATACATGACCGGGATCATGGTCATCACATCCTGCATGCCGGCTTCCTGGAAGGCCATATTCAGCATGGATACGCCGGTCATATAGATTTTGTGGTCCGGGTATTTGGCCAAAAGGTCCGCGCGCAGGGTGCGGGCATATTCCACCGCCTGCGGCACCTCAAAGGGGCTCGCCTGCGGGTATTGAAGCACCACATTGACGGCAATCGCGCGGCCATCACGGGCCACCAGCTGGTCCCGCAGAAGCGGTTCGGTGATCGCCACCTGGCTCTTTTCCGCAAGTTGATCGGCCGTCAGACCGCGGGCGCCTTTCACAAGGTCCTCAACGATCAGGTCGTCTTCATCTGCCCAGGTGTGCTGGAAGTTGGTAACGCTGTCGACGCGCAGGCTGAATGGGATCTGCCAAGCTTCCGTCGTCAGTTCTTCAACCAGCGCCAGCGTTTCACCTGTGAATACATCCCCTTCCTTGGGAACGATGGTGAAAAAGAAATTGTCGTTCTTGGTGTAGGTGCCCTGGAACTCCTCGAACGCCTGCAGTTCCGGGTTCGATTCAGAGAAAAAGTCACGGTAGTTGTTCGACATTTGTAAGAACTGCGCACCGTAGGTCACGGCCGCAGTTGTCAAAAGTGTCGCGAAAATAACGAGCCACCGGTGGCCAATCACGAACTTGGCCAGCCGGACGGCAAACTCGTCCATCGCTGTCATGGTCTTAGGCATTTTGCGTCTCCTCGCCTTCCTTATGGATCAAACGGTCGGAACCCCCGTTTGGTTCGGGGCAACTTACCCGTGCGTCCCTGACATTTTCTGTCAGCATTCAGCGCCCGGGCTGCCACCCTTCGCGTTCGACCCTTGCGCCTATATGGGAAAGGGCCATATATTATGGAAATTGATATTTCGAAATTTGGATATTCATATGGTGAATTTGGCTGGCATGGACCTGAACCTGCTCCTGGTGTTCGACGCCGTGATGAGCACAAGGAACGCAACCAAGGCGGGGCAGAAGATTGGCATGTCACAGCCGGCGGTCTCAAACGCGCTTAACCGGCTTCGGCATGTGATGCGGGATGACCTGTTTGTGCGCGGCACGGACGGCATGCGTCCCACCGCCCGCGCGCTTGAGCTGGAACTGCCCGTGCGCCGCGCCCTCGGGGAAATTGAGGAGGCCCTCAACCCCGTGGCCTTCGATCCGGCAAAGGCGGAACGCACATTCACCATCGCCACCACAGACTATGTAGCCATGATGCTGCTACCCTATGTGGCGGACTATATCACCCGTGAGGCGCCGGGCATCAATGTCCACACCATCCCGATTGAGGGGCGGCTGTTTGAGCGGCTCGATCACCAGGAGGCCGATTATGGCCTGACGGCCCTCAGCGACGTGCCCGACCGGTTTGCCCGCCAGACCATCTCGACCGACCATTTTGTGTGCATGATGAGCAAAAGCCACCCGCTGGCGAAATACAAAGACACCATCCCGGTTGAGGAATATGCCGCTGCCCGGCATGTGCTCGTCTCTCCGCGCGGGGACGCGCACGGCTTTGTCGATGACCAGCTGGAGGAACTTGGGCTCAAACGCCGAATTGTCATGATGATCAACAATTTCGGCCCTGCCCCCATGCTGGTGGCGTCCACAGACATGATCGTCACTGTCCCCAGCCGGATTGCCAGCAAATGTAACCAGTTCTTTGACCTGCATGTAGTGCCCAGCCCCATCGCACCACCGGCCCACATGATTGGCGGCGTACTGGTGTGGCACAAGCGGCTGACGAACCACCCGGCTCACAGCTGGTTCCGTGACCTGCTGGCGCGCGCCGGGCGTGACCTTGACCAATTCGGCCTCAAGACACCCGAGATCAAAATCCACGGCATGCCCAACGTAAGAGCAATCAAATGACCGACTTTCCTATCCTCAAAATGCTGAAACAGCGGCGCAGCATTCGTGCCTTCAAGCCAGAACCTGTGCCGGAAGCGCTTTTGCATGACGTGCTGGAGGCCGCGCTGCAGGCGCCGTCCTGGGGCAATGTCCAGCCCTACCGTGTCGCCGTCGCATCAGGTGACGTGGCCAAGGAAATCAGCGCGGAGCTCACGACCCGCTTCAATACCGCGGCCAAGGTGCAGCGCGCCGGATTGTTCGCCAAATTCGGCGCTCTGATGAAAGGCGGCATCAAGCCGGACGGCGACTATAACACCATCATGAAATACCCCGCTGAACTGGGCGCACGCTACCGCGACACCGGCCATGGTCTTTATGGCACGCTGGGGATCGAACGCGGCGACAAGGCGGCGCGGCATGCCCAGATGGCCCGGAATTTCAGCTTCTTCGATGCGCCCACAGCGCTGTTTATTTTCTGTGAAAGCAGCCTCGGGGTCTATGGCCCCTTGGACACAGGCATCTTCATGCAGTCGCTGGCGCTGGCGGCGGAAGAACGGGGCCTTGGCACCTGCATGCAGGCGGCCCTTGCCACCTGGGCAGGCCCAGTCAAAGCGCGCTTCGACATCCCGGAAAACTACAAGCTGATCTGCGGCATGTCGATCGGCTACAAGGCAGATGACAAGGTCAATAGCTTCGCCCCCAAGAGACGGTCGCTGGAGGAGCTTCTGCTGAAGCCAAAGGGTTAGTTAGCACAACTTCCAACCACAAAACCCGTTAATGGTGTGGAAACCAGTTTCCTCTAACATCCCCGCAATGTGGGCAAGGGTACATACGACCTTCAAGGTCCTGATGATGCTGATGCTTGGTGCTGTGTCGATGCCGGCGGCCGCTGCCGATCATCTGCGCCTTGCCAACACACCTGACGAACCTAGCCACATCTTGGCACAGCAGATTCTTGAGCTGGCCTATGCCCGTGCGGGGCTTGAAGTGACCTTTGTAAACATGCCGTTCCTGCGCTCGCTTTCCCAAAGCAATAGCGGCCATCTGGACGGCGAAGTCGCCCGCCTCGCGGTGATTGAGACAGACTATTCAAATCTCATCCGCGTGCCGGTAGAGCTTTTTCACATCAGCGCCTATGCCTATGCATTAAAGCCAATCCCGGAGGTCAAGTCGTGGCAGGACCTGAAAGGCAAAAAGCTTGGCCTTGAGCTTGGGGTTGTCTTCATCGACCACGCCACAAGGGGTTTCCCGCGCGTCTTTGCCTCATCGAAACGGGATATGGCCATGATGCTCAAGCGAGGTGCTGTGGACTATGTGGTCCATTCAGGGCTGATTTCCTTCGGTGAACCTGAGTTCAAATTCTACCAATCGGCACCGCTGCAGACCGAAAACATCTATCATTATCTGCACCGGAAGAACGCCCGCTTCATCCCGCCGCTGACAAAAGCACTGCAGGCCCTCAAGGACGAAGGCGTGCTGGACCAGCTGTATCAGGAAGCAACCCGTTAGAAGCTGACAAGCCCATCGCGGGACCAGTTGGCGAGCGCCAGATTGGCCTCGCGCGCCAGCCGGATGGCGAAAGCCGTGGGTGCCGACAGGCACACAAGCGCTGGCACGCCCACAGCAACACATTTCTGCGCCATCTCATAGGATGCGCGACTGGAAACCAGCACAAACCCGTCTGTCAGATCGGCGCCCTCGCGCATCAGGGCACCAAGCAGCTTATCGAGCGCATTATGCCGCCCGACATCCTCGCGGACGTGCGTGACCTCGCCGTTCTGGGTCACCCAGGAAGCGCCGTGAACTGACTTATTGAGCGCCCTCAGGGGCTGGCTCTTCTGGAAGGCGGCAACAGCCTTTGCCACCAAAGCCGCATCCAGCGCCACCTGTGCGTCCGCAACCGGCTTCACCGTCTGGAAAAGCTCCTCCATGCTATCGATGCCGCACAGGCCGCAGCCCGTGCGCCCGACCATGGCCCGGCGGCTGTGCTTCAGCTTGAAGCGTTCAAACGGCGCGTCCCTCAGCGTGATCAGAAGGTCGATGCCCTGATCCTTTTCAAACACCTCGATATTGCGGATGTCATCAGGCGTGCCCGCGATGCCTTCAGTAACACTGAAGCCGAATGCGAAGTCCTCGAAGTCAGCAGGGGAGGCCAGCATGACCGCATGGGTGATGCCGCCGTAGACTAGGGCGACCGGCGCTTCCTCTGGCA
>JBNKYQ010000242.1:0-4317 GCA_050300975.1 Kordiimonas sp. | reverse complement strand
AGCTCATTGTGGCTGCCATAGGTGAGCTGCCCGAAAGCTTCAAACTCTTCGGTTGGTTTCTTGGCGATGAAATGGATCAGGCCACCGGTAGCGTTCCGGCCATAAAGGGTACCTTGTGGGCCACGCAGGACTTCGACGCGTTCCGTATCAAAAAGCTGGAACGTCAGGCCAGGCAAGGCGGCCATATAGACGCCGTCCTGATAGATGGCGATCGGAGCTTCGTTATTGTCGTTGAAGTCATTCAACCCGACACCGCGAAGCGTGAACGAGGGGTTATTGCCTTCCCCAACCGGCGTGCCGATATTCAGCCCAGGGACCTGAGCGGCGACATCGACACTGTTCGTGAAGCCGAAATTCCGAAGTGACTCACCGGAAAATGCTGTAACGGACACCCCCACATCCGACAGCGATTGATCCCGCTTCTGGGCGGTGACCACGATTTCTTCAAATACCTGCGCTTGCGCCATTTGGCCGCCAGCGGCGGCATAGACGATTGAACATGAAGCAAGCAGGCTTGCTTTACTAAGACGTTTCATATGTGCTTCCCCTAACAACGGTCTCCACGGCGAAGGTCATCTATCGCCTACGTTGAAAGGGGCATCCTAGCCGGGATCATGGGCCGGCGATTGGCAATACCGGTCAAAATGATCCCAGCCTGCTACTCACGATCAATATTGGCTTTCAGGTGCTGTCACCCGCAGGCCTTCAAGATCGGGGGATACCCTGATCTGGCACGAAAGACGCGAGTTCTCGGCGCGGTGTTCGTTGAACTCAAGCATGGACTCTTCCATTTCGCTGGGGGTGCCGACCTTGTCCATGAAAGCATCATCGACATAGACATGGCACGTGGCGCAGGCACAGGCGCCGCCACACTCGGCCAGGATGCCGGGCACGTCATTGTTGATGGCCGCATCCATGACGGTATCGCCGTCCTCTGCGTCAATGATCCGTTCTTCGCCATCAGGGCTTACAAAGGTAATTTTCGTCATGGTCTTCTCACTTCTGCTGCAGTTTCTTGACGATGCTCATCATCGGCTCATCGGTTTCCTCCAGATGATGCCGTTTGAGCGGGATTGATAATTTCAGGACCTGTTTGCCAGCCATGAAAGACTGGGGGTCATTGATGGCGTCGACCGCGATGAAGCGGTCGCCTTCAAAATAGAAGACGGCAAAACGACCGGCTTCGATATCGCCGCGCACAACCGTGTGGGTGTGGCCCGTAAACAGGCCTGCGGTCTGGATCTTGGTGTCATATTGGTCTGACCAGAACCAGGGCGGGTTATAGCCGGGGCGCTCGGCCCCCAGAATATGGGCTGCCACAATATCGGCCTGGTCGATGGCGTTGGGCACGCTCTCCAGGCGCAGTTTCTGCGGCTGGCCCTGAAGGGGACGCATGCTGCAGTCGCCAATGGCGTAGATGCGTTCGTCGCTTGTGCGGCTGTCTTCATCCACGATAATGCCGTTGCCGCACTCAAGCCCGGCTTCTTCGGCAAGCTCCTGGTTCGGGAGTACGCCAATGCCGACAAGCAACAGGTCGGTCGGGATATCACGTCCGTCGGTGAGTGTTACTTTGGTCAGCCGATCATCCTCGGAGACGAAGTCAGCCACCTCCACGTCACACAGGATGTTCACCCCGTGATGCCGATGAAGGCGCAGGAAATAGTCTGATATTGTCTCGCCGGTCACGCGGGCCAGCAGGCGTGGCATCCGCTCCAGGACAACCACGTCAATCCCCATGCCGCGCAGAACGGCCGCTGCCTCAAGCCCGATGTAGCCGCCCCCAAGGACGGTAACATGTTTGAGGCCTGAAAGGCGGGCCTTCAGTGCCTTTGCGTCCTCAAGCCCACGCAGCACCTGGACGTTTTCAAGATGGGCGATGCTCTCCAGCATGCGCGGACGCGAACCAGTGGCCAGGACCAGCCGGTCATAGCCATGGCTTGTGCCGTCCGCGCAGGTGACCGTTTGGCTCGTGCGGTCGATCGCAGTGACGCGCGTGCCCACACACAAGGTGACGTCCTTGTTTTCATAGAAGGAGAGGGGCTTGAGGAAAAGCTTCTCCTCAGCCAGGTCGCCTTTCATGAAAGCTTTCGAAAGGGGCGGGCGCTGATAGGGAGGTGATTGCTCTTCTCCAATCAAGGTGATCGGCCCAGCATGTCCCTTCATGCGCAGTGTCTGGGCCAGCTGTATCGCAGCCTGGCCAGCCCCCACAATTACGATCCGGTCGTTGCTTGCAATCGACATAAGACGGTCTCCTTATCTTCCCATCGGGTGATAAGGGATTGTCTCGGGCCTTGCCGTGCAAATCCGGCCAAACAGACTGAAGGATATCAGGGAGCAGGATGCTCTTTCTTATTATAGGCGGATGGCGAAATACCACCCGACCAACGGGTGAAGGCCCGGCAGAAACTGGAGGAATCGGCAAAACCGATAATGTGGGCAACCTGGGTCACGCTCATGTCCGAGTTGGAGAGATAGTCCTTCGCCAGGCCGAAATTCCTTTCTTCCAGAAGGTTGGAAAAACGCACCCCGTCCTGCTTCAGCTTTCTGTATAAGCTGGCTTCCGACAGGCCGACATGGCGGGCCACTTTCTTTGCTGTAATAGGCAGCGGGATACGGTTGCCATAGAGAACGTATCGCACCTGATCCGACAGCGTCTTGATCTTGTTGAAGCTTTCCTGTTCTTCATCCAGGTAGGCCTTCAAGATGGGTGCCAGGCTCGAATCGAGAATCTTGCCGGTCATATTCATATGCTGCGTGGGAATGACCACGCTGTTGACTTCCTGGTTGAAGTGAACCGGTACCTTGATGCGCTTCTCATATTCGCGCCGATCCATCTGCGGAGAGTGACGGAAGTTGACGCTGAGGACATCGATCTTGTCTTCGGCAAAAATCTTGATCATGCGTTTCGTGAGGGTCAGGGAAAACTCCACGTCCTGAATGCATTTCAGCTCATCCACATGCATGATCTGGTAAACCCATGCGGTTTCATAGTCATCGATAACCAGATGGGCGTTGGTCACGCCCTGCAGCAGATTCATATAGTGGCACATATTCAGGAAGGCTTCGTGAATGGTGGGCGACGACAGAAACAGGAAGCCGACAGCCCCGAGCGTTTCCGGCCCGGCACTTCTGGCAAGGTCAATCCCCAGCATGGGGTTCCTGGCTTTGACAGCCGCCTTTTCCATGAAAGCCATCCAGCTTTTCAGCGGGATCTCGCCATTGGTCAGGTCAACATCCTGAGGAGAGATGCCCACCTCGACCATAAGCTGGTCGGCATCTATATCGTTTTCCTTCAGGGGCGCGCGCAAGCTGCGGATCACCGATGACCAGATATGTGGTTCCAGCTTGGGGTTTTGTAATTTTGCTGCTTCTTGCATCCCGAAAGCGTCCAATTATTTCATGTGATAGATATTATCATAATATTGATAGAAATTAACAAGCGCAAGATCGGCTTTCCCATCATCGTCAGGGCCAGAGATGAAACGGGGAAGCGCAATGAAACACGCCTTTGTAAACGCCTCGGCTGTGGCCGATTGGCAAGGTGTCCTGGCCTCACGGGGACTGGATGCAGGAAATTTTGGTAACCTGTCCTTGAAAGCGTCGGACCACAGCGAGGACGGCGGCTCCATGGTTGTGGACCTGAGGGAGTTTGTCTCCTTTCTTGAGCAGGTCGGGCAGGTCAAAGACGGCGCGGGCTTGTCGTGGGCCGTGGGGCATGCCTCCAACTATTCAAAGCGGGGTTATGCGGGTCGCGCGGTGCTCGGCGCCAAGAACCTGGGCACGGCTTTCAGCCGGCTGGCCCAGTATTATCCGCTGATCCAGGATGATACCCAGGTCACCTTCGATGTCGGCGAGCAGTGGTCTACCCTCAGCTACCGCATCCTGGATCCGGACATCTGGCCGCGGACCGAAGACGCCCTTTATTCGCTGGGGATTTTCGCAACCTTTATCAAATCAGCTGCACCCGATGCCTGGCACTCGGTTGAGATGTTTGTTGAATGTGACGCGGAGACCATCAAGCGTGATGTCAGTGACATTGTAAAAACCAATGTTGAATATAAGGCGGAAAGCAATGGCTTCCGCTTCCCGACCAGCCTTCTGAACAGGGAGCTTGATCTCCTGCCGGCGGTGGACGGTGACCATATGAAAAGGCTCTCACGGCTTCTGACAGAGCAGAAGCGCCGCATGCCTGCAAGTGACCGGACCCGGCAGAAGATTTTTGAGGGACTGAGCAAAGGCAAGGTCAACCAGGATCACATTGCCCTGGAACTGGGCATGTCCCGCCGGACCCTGCGGCGCAAACTTGCGGGCGAGGGG
>JBNKYQ010000241.1:0-4339 GCA_050300975.1 Kordiimonas sp. | reverse complement strand
CTGTTGAAAAAGTGAAAGAATTCGAAAAAGATTATCTTGAATTCCTTAATGCGAAACACAGGGATATCCTTGACATATTAAAGGCTGGAAAGTTAACTGATGAAGTTACTGACACTTTGGAAAAAGTAGCGAAGGAAGAAGGCCGCACCAACTGGTGGTCGCTTGTCGGCTGGTCGGGCGTGATCGGTTCCTTCATCGTTATCAGCTTCTATAGCGTAGTGGGTGGCTGGACCCTCTCCTACGTGATTGAGGCCTTCACCGGCGGCATGTCGGGCATCACCAAGGAAGCCGCAGAAACGCACTTCAACGGCCTGGTGACAGACCCCGTCACACCGCTGATCTGGCATGCGCTCTTTATGAGCATCACCGTGGGCATCGTGCTCCGCGGCGTCGAAGGCGGCCTGGAGAAGGCCGTGACTTACCTGATGCCTGCGCTGTTCGTGATTCTGATTGTCCTTGTGGTTTATTCCGGTGTTACCGGCGATTTCGGCAAGGCCATTAACTTCCTGTTTGCTCCGGACTGGAGCAAGATGAACGCCAACGTGGCGCTGAACGCGCTTGGCCAGAGCTTCTTCTCGCTCTCACTCGCGCTCGGGTCCATCATGGTCTACGGCTCCTACCTGACGAAAGACGTCAAGATCGGTAAGGCAGCCGTTACGATCGCCGGCGCCGACAGTGCGGTTGCGATCCTCGCCGGCCTCGCGATCTTCCCGATCGTATTCGCTTATGACCTCAGCGTCGGCAAGGAAGAAGGCCTCGTGTTCATGACGCTGCCGATCGCTTTTGGCCAAATGGCAGGCGGTGCCATCATCGGTGGCCTCTTCTTCGCGCTTCTCACTGTCGCAGCAGTCACCAGCAGCATCAGCCTTCTGGAGCCATCCGTAAGCTACCTTGAGGAAACCGGCAAGATGACCCGCAAGAAAGCCACCCTGATCATGGGTATCGCAGCTTTCGCGCTGGGCAGCTTTTCCAGCCTCGGGTTCGGGGAGCTGAGCGATTTCACCATCTTTGGCAAAAGCATTATCGGCTTCAAAAGCTACATCACCAACAATCTGATGATGCCGCTTGCGGGCATGTTCATGGCCATCTTCGTTGGCTGGTTCATCAGCCGCAAAGGCATGATGGAAGAACTGGCGATGGAAGAAAAATGGTTCCGGATCTGGTTCTTCATGATCAAGTTCATCTGCCCGATCGCAATCCTGATCGTGTTCTACAACATCGTGTTCGGCTTCTAAGGCCCCACGGTATCGCAGACAAAAAGAAGGCCCCGGATTTCCGGGGCCTTTTCTTTTTCGGGGAAACCTAGTGGCATGCCCACCAGATATGGACCCTGAAACAAGTTCAGGGTGACGGCCTCATACACCCTGTCATGCTGAACTTGTTTCAGCATCCACCCTACACAGCCGTTTATCTTGATTGGGGAAGCCTAGGCGGCTTCGGCGATCGCCCTGATACGTTCCACCATGGAAAACAGGCCGTTGGCCCGCATGGGCGACAGGTGCGCCGCCAGCCCAAGCTGGTCAAGGATGCCCTTGGCGTCGGTGGCCAGGATTTCCTCGGCCGTCTTGCCCGAGTAGATCAGCAGCATCAGCGCCACAAGGCCCTTCACGATATGGGCGTCACTATCGCCGCGCAGATGAATGCGGCCTTCGGCGTCCACCTCCGGCACCAGCCATACCTGGCTCTGGCAGCCACGCACTTTATACTCGTCCGTCATCTCGCTTTCCTTGAGTGGCGGCAGCTTGCGCCCAAGGTCGATGACATACCGGTACCGGTCTTCCCAATCGTCGAGGAATTCGAATGTGTCCAAAATTTCAACGATCGTTGTATTTTCAAGTGACATAGTCTATATCCAAACGCTACGGAACCTTGACAGCCGGACAAATCAGCCGACTTATTGCAAGGAGTGTCTATCGGATTGGCCGGGGGAGATAAAGGCCAAAACCGAAAAGACCAATAAAACAGACACGCGAGGGGAGCGCCCATGTCATCCAGTTCAAACGGTTATCCACGCCCGGCTTATGCGTGGTACATGGTTATCCTGCTCCTCGTCATCTACACATTTTCCTTCATCGACCGCCAAATCCTTGGCCTTCTGGGACCCGCCATCAAGGCGGATTTCGGCATCTCTGATACCCAGTTTGGCTTGCTGACGGGCTTTGCCTTCGCGGTCTTCTATACGGTTTTTGGCCTCTTCTGCGCCCGTATCGCTGACAGCAAGAGTCGGCGCTGGCTGATTGCCATCGGCCTGTTTCTGTGGAGCCTGATGACAGCGGCCTCGTCGCTCGCGCGGAACTTCACGTCGCTGTTCCTGCTCAGGATGGGCGTGGGGATCGGCGAGGCAACGCTCGCGCCCGCCGCCAACTCCATCCTGGCTGACAGCTTCCCGAAGAAACGCCTGGCAACAGCCCTCAGCGTCTATTCCATGGGGATTCCCGTGGGCTCTGCCCTCGCTTTCATCGTGGGCGGCGCCGTGATCGACCTGGCGGAAAGCCTGCCGGATGTGGAGATCCCTGGCTTTGGCATGATGGGCAGCTGGCAGAAGGCCTTCCTGATGGTTGGCGTGCCGGGTATCCTGCTGACATTGTTGATGCTGACAGTTAAGGAACCCAGCCGCAAAGGCGCGACCCAGGCCGGCGCCAGCATCCCGGTGCGCGACGTGGTCCAGCACGTCAAGGACCGCTTCCGGGCCTATGCCGGCATTTGCCTTGGCGTATCCTGTGTAGCAGCACTTGGCTTCGGCACACTCAGCTTCCTGGCTTTCTTTTTCCACCGCTACCATGGGCTTGCGCCCGGGGAAGTGGGTAAGATTTTCGGCACCATTTCACTGTTCACTGGCCCTGCCGGCCTGCTGCTGGGTGGTTTCCTGGCGGACCACTGGCTGGGCCAGGGCAAGAAGGACGCCCATGTCCGCGCCCTTCTGGTTGCGCCCATCGGCTATCTGGCGCCAAGCCTGATCCTGCCCTTCATTACTGACACCACCACAGCATGGTGGGTGCTTGGCTTCTCAAACCTCTTCATCAACCTGCCGTCTGGCATTGCCTTCGCTTCGCTGCAGATCATCACGCCGAACCAGATGCGCGGCCAGGTGATCGCCATGTATGTGCTGTGCACAAGCATTATCGGCTACGGCGCGGGCCCTTTGCTGATCGGCGCCTTCACCGACCATCTGTTCGGTGATGAGATGATGCTGAACTATTCGCTTGCGCTGGTGGCAGCGATCACCACACCCGCGTGCATCGGCCTCCTTTTGTGGGGCCGCAAAGCATACGCGAAAGCGCTGGTGGAAGAAGAAGCCCGGCTCAATAGCGAGGCCTAGAAGGTCGGCAGGTTTTCCGGCACGCCTGCACCGACGTCAATGGCCTGCAGCTTGAAATAGTCGCGGCCAGCGGACAAGACCCGCCCCTGGTCGTCACCGGGTTCTGGGCGCCAGAAACTATAGAGATACATGAAGGTATCAACCTCGCCGTCCTTGCCGCGGATCGGCAGGTTGAGCGCTTTGGCGCGCTTGGGGCTACCCTTCTCGAAATCGACGCTCATTTCATGCATGGCGCCGCATGGCTGGGCGATAACGGCTTCGAACCACTGGTAAATCGCTTCGTGGTGGCGCTCATCCAGAAGCCGAAGAGCGTGTTTCCCGACGGGGTCGCTACCCAGCCGTTCATTGACTTCAGAGCCCATAAGGCGAAAGCGGAAATCCTTGGGGCCATGGCGTTTCACAAGCACCACGTCGGGCAAGAGGCTGCCAAAGGTCATCGGTTTCACATCCGCCCAGTTCGGCAGCACCTGACCGGGTTGCCGGAAGGAGCTCCAGACATCAAAGAATTTCTTGAAACGCTCGTCTAAAGACACGTCTAACACAGTCGGCTTCCCATACTACCGTCACCTTGAAGCCACCATATGGCGCAAGCTTTAAGGAAGGTTAAACGGGCCGATACTTATCTGATGTCTGTGACTGGATCCGTTTCAGCGCGCCTGGATACCCGTGCCTTCTGCCGCAGCTGCAAACCACGGATATCGTCTGCCGCCACACGGAAAACCGGGCGGTCCTGATACACAAGTTCCTGGTAGTGGCGATCAGCCACCAGCATGTGGGGGTTCATATCGGCTGTGATTACAGGCGATGTGGCGTTCAGCCCAAGGGCCAAACCGAAAACGACTACACTCATGTCACTCACTGTCCTTGCTGTCTGCCGCGGCTCTTATAGGTGAGCTCTTCGGCCTAGTTCGGTGCCTTCTAGGCACTCTTTGTTACCATCAGGTTAAACCATCCGGCTTTATAAAAAAAGGGGCAGGCCCGATCAGCACCTGCCCGTTGTCTCTGCACTTCTCTCGGGAG
>JBNKYQ010000240.1:0-4373 GCA_050300975.1 Kordiimonas sp. | reverse complement strand
ATCGAAGGCCGGGGCGCGCAGCTGTTCACAAATGTTGAAGGCGACCATTTCACCGTGCTTGGCCTGCCGTTGCTGCCGCTTCTTGATTTCCTGCGCCGCCGGAGCATGATGCCGCTATGACCGACACAGCCAAAAAAGCAGCCGTCATCGGCTGGCCGATCTCGCACTCACTGTCGCCCACCATCCACACACACTGGATGAAGAAGCACGGCATTGACGGAACTTATGAAAAGGTTGCCGTGGGTCCTGATGCGATCGCCCATCTCCTGGACCAGTTCAAGGCTGACGGCTATGTGGGCTTCAATGTCACGGTCCCGCACAAGCTGGATATCATGCAGCATCTGGACAAGATCGCGCCGCTTGCGCGCCAGATGGGGGCGGTGAATACGGTCAAGATCGCTGAAGATGGCAGCATGACCGGCTTCAACACCGATGGCATTGGCCTGGTGACCAACCTGAAGAAAACCGTGCCCGGCTGGCCGAAGGATCGCCCAGTGTTGATTTTGGGTGCGGGCGGTGCGGCGCGCGCCGCCGCCCTCGGGCTTCTGATGGAAGAAGTGCCCCTGGTGATGATTACCAACCGGACGCGGGAAAAGGCGGAAGCCATCGCGTCGGAAATCGGCCGGGGCCGCATGACCGTGGTGGACTGGGACGACCGGGCAGACGCCGTGGCCGCCGCCGGGCTGATCGTCAACACCACAGTTCTGGGGATGAAGGGCCAGCCGCCGCTTGATATGGACCTCTCAGCCGCCATGAAGGATACGGTTGTCTATGATATTGTCTATCAGCCGCTGATGACGCCGCTCTTGAAGGACGCGGAAGCGCGCGGCCTTCGCGTGGTCACCGGGCTTGGCATGCTGGTTTACCAGGCGGCCGCGGCTTTCAAAATCTGGTTCGGGGTCGATGTGGACTATGATGATACGCTCCGGGCGGAGCTGGAGGCCCAGTTCAAATGAGCCTAGGTCAAATGAGCAATCAACCAATGATAATCGGCCTCACAGGGTCGATCGGCATGGGCAAGTCGGAAACCGCGAAAATGTTCGCCCGCCTTGGCGTGCCGGTGTTTGACGCGGACGCCACGGTGCGTCAGCTGCAGGCCCCCGGTGGCCGCGCGCTTGGCCCCGTTGAGGCAGCGTTTCCGGGTGTGGTGAAGGACGGCGCGCTGGACCGCGACGCGCTTGGCAAGATCGTGTTCGGCAACCCGGACGCCAAGAAAAAGCTGGAGGCCATCATGCACCCTATGGTGGCCGAGGAACGCATCGAGTTTTTTAACCGCGCTGAGGACGAAGGCGCGAAGCTCGTGGTGCTCGATGTCCCGCTTCTCTATGAGACCGGCGGCGACAAGGCCTGCCACAAGGTGGTTGTGGTGTCCGCGCCCCCTGAGATCCAGCGCGAACGCGTGCTGGCGCGCCCCGGTATGACGACGGAAAAGTTCGAACAAATCCTCAAGGCGCAGGTGCCCGATGATGACAAACGCGCCCGGGCGGATTATGTGGTAGATACGAATTTCGGGCTCGACCATGCGTTCCGGCAGGTTGAGACAATCGTCAAGGAACTGAGTGAAGCAGCATGAGCAAACGCGAACTGATTTTCGATACAGAGACCACAGGCTTCGACCCGATGACGGGCGACCGGCTGATCGAGATCGGTCTCGTTGAGATGGTCGACAAGGTGCTGACCGGTGAGCATTACCACCAGTATGTCAACCCCGAGCGCGACGTGCCCGAGGGCGCCGTCAAGATCCACGGCATCACCACCGACTTTCTCCGCGACAAGCCCGTGTTTTCGGACATCATGGATGAGTTCCTGGAGTATGTCGGCGGCGACAGCGTGCTGGTGGCGCACAATGCCGAGTTCGACATGCGCTTCATCAACTGGGAGCTGGAGAACGCGGGCCGGCCTATCATCCACCCCAAGCGCTTTATCGATACCCTCGCCATCGCGCGGACCAAATTCCCGGGCGCGGCCAACTCTCTCGACGCGCTCTGCAAACGCTTTGGCGTGTCGAACACCCACCGGACGCTTCACGGCGCCCTTCTTGACGCCGAAATCCTGGCCGATGTCTATATCGAGCTTCTGGGCGGCAGGCAGGCAGGCCTTGACCTGGCGGTGGACGCGGGCGGCACCGTGGTGCGGGAAAAGAAAGCGCGTGAACGGCGCACCTTCCCGGTGTCGGACGAGGAACGCGCGCGCCACGCCGAGTTCATCACCAAACTCAACGACCCCATCTGGAACGCATGATGAAAACAGCAGTTGTTACCGGCGCCAGCTCCGGCATTGGGTCTGCGACCGCGAAAGCCTTTGCGGACGCAGGCTATAAGGTTTTGGCCGTGGGCCGGAACGCGGAAAGGCTCGATGCCGTCGTGGCGCATGCGCCTGACCGCATTTCCCCTATTGAACGCGACCTCACAGGCCCGGACGTTTGCGCTGAACTCATTGACCATGCGGTGCGTGATTTCGGCCAGCTTGATGTGCTGGTGAACAATGCTGGCATTATCACACGCGCGACAGTGGAGGACACAACAGACGATGTTTGGCGCCAGACCATGGCGGTCAATCTGGACGTGCCCTTTTACCTGAGCCGCGCGGCGGTGCCACACCTTCGTAAAACCAAAGGCCGCATCATCAATGTGGCGTCTGACTGGGGCTTGCGCGGTGGTGAAAAAGCAGCCGCTTACTGCGCCAGCAAGGGCGGACTTGTGCTGCTAACCAAAGCCATGGCGCGCGATCACGCAGCCGACGGCATCACCGTGAACGCCGTGTGCCCCGGCGATGTGGTGACCCCGATGCTGGAAAAGGAAGCCGCCGACCAGGGCTTGACCCACGCGGAAGCGCTTGAGGCATGGCAGGCAGAGGTGCCAACCGGCCGCCTGACAGAAGCATCCGAAGTAGCCGCCATGATCCTTTATCTGGCGTCGGACGCCGCCCGGCAGGTGACGGGCACAGCCATGGTGATCGACGGCGGCGGCAGCGCCTGACGCGACATTCCGGAAAAGGTTGACCGGGCCCTGTTCAGGCTTATCTCATCCGGTGAACCGACGATATTTCTTCAAGGGAAAGGGACAAGCTGATGTTCAGCCATGTGATGATCGGGGCCAACGATGTGGCCGAAAGCAAGAAATTCTACGACGCGACCATGGAAGTGCTGGGCCACCGCCCGGGGCGGATGGACCCCAAGGGCCGCTGCATGTATGCGGAAAAAACCGGCCTGCTGATGCTCACCACGCCGCTCGACGGTGAACCCGCCACCTGCGGCAACGGCTTCACGCTGGGCCTGGCGGCAGACAGCCCGGAAATGGTGGACGCCTGGCACAAGGCGGGTCTGGCTGCGGGCGGCAAGGCCATCGAAGACCCACCAGGCATTCGCGAAGGCGCTGGCGTCAAACTATATCTCGCTTACCTGCGCGACCCATCGGGCAACAAGCTCTGCTGCCTGCACCGGGTGGTGTAAACGGACAAGAAAAAGGCCTGCAACTATGTTTGCGGGCCTTTTGTTTTCAGAGTAGCAACACACATTATCAGGTAGTAAGCCCAAAAGCCAAAAATACCCAAGGAGCAAACTAAGCCCTTACCGACATCTGCAGATGTTAACGAGCTATCAATAGTCAACCACAGAAACGATATCTGTCCGCCATTCCAGTGGGCAAGAAGAAGCAGAAACGCATAGATGGCGAGAAGCATGAAAATTGATAAGATTTTGAGCTTACGCCAATGCTTTTGAAACGAGCTTTCTGCCATCATTCAATCACGTTGAAAAAGCGGCCGGTCGGGATGCCCATGGGGCAGGAAATATCCTTGCCCTGGTCGCAGTCATAAAGGCTGAAGGTGGTGACCTGCGCACGGCCCACCAGATAGCGCTCGCTCACATAGCCGATATCGGAAAGGATGCGGCTGTCGGCGCTGCCGTCCCGGTTGTCACCCATCATGAAATAATGGCCTTCGGGCACTTTATATAGGCCGGTATTATCCAGGCTGCCGTTATCCGTGCGCTCATAGATGCGGTGGGTCACACCGCCCGGTAGCGCTTCGGTATATTCGCGGGCGCGGCGGTCCACGCCCTGATAGTCGGTATAATTCACATCGCGAACATAGGTGCGCGGCACGATGGTGCCATTGATGAACAGGCGGCCATGGGTCACCTGCACCGTGTCGCCGGGCAGGCCGATCACCCGCTTGATGATGTGGGATTTGTGCGGCGGTTTGAACACCACCACCTCCCCGCGTTTGGGCGCGTCGGCAAAAAGCCGGCCTTCGGGCAGGAAGTCGGGCTCAAACGGCACGCTGTAGCGATTGTAGCCATAGGCGTATTTCGCCACAAACAGGCGGTCGCCCACTTCCAAAGTCGGCTCCATGCTGCTTGACGGAATATGGAA
>JBNKYQ010000239.1:0-4419 GCA_050300975.1 Kordiimonas sp. | reverse complement strand
CAAAGTCAGCCACCGCGCGAAGGCCGCGGATGATGATGGAGGCGTTGACCCGCTCGGCAAAGTGCATCAGCAGTTCATCAAACTGAACTACCTCAAACTCCACGCCGGCTTCTTCGGCCAAAGGCCGGGCGCCGCTATCAACCATCTCAACGCGCTCTTCAAGCGTGAAAAGCGGGTCCTTGCTGGGATTGGTCGCTACCCCTATCACCATCTTGTCCACGAGGCGCAAACCCCGCTTGATGATATCAAGGTGACCATTGGTGATAGGATCAAATGTGCCCGGATAGACGCCGATACGCTGTTTAGTCACAGCCACTCCCCAAGAAAATGTCTTGCAATGTCGTTGCTTGCCAGCAACATTCCCGAAACTGCCCAAAAAAACAAGGGCCAAGTGCCATTTAGAGCACAAACTGACCTTGTCGAGGAACTTTTTGCCATGGCTTTGCCCGTTGATCCGCTGCTTTTCTGGCTTTTTCTTGGGGCTGTGACGCTTCTGGTGCTCACGCCAGGGCCGATTGTCAGCCTGATTATCGCCGAAACGCTGAATGAAAGCCCAAAGCACGGCTTCGCGGTCGTCGCGGGCGCTGAAGTCGTGGGCATTATCATGCTGTCGGTCTATCTGCTCGGTTTTTCAGCGATTATCGAGTTCTTGTCTGATGATGTGCTCCGTATGGTGCGCTATGGCGGCGCGGCGTATCTCGCCTATCTGGCCTTCAAGTCCTTCCGCAAAAGCGATGTTGGCACAGACCCCAAGAAGATTGCTGTAGAACGCACGCCCGTGAAGGCCTTCAGGGCTGCAATGGCCGTTGCGGCAACCAACCCGAAAGCCATCCTGTTTTTCGCGGCCTTTTTCCCGCAGTTTATCTCTCCCGACCTGCCGGCGATGCCGCAGCTGATCACGCTATCGGTGGCGTTCGCCATTCTGGCGCCGCTTCTGGACTGTGTGTGGGTGCTTGCCGCCACCGGCGCCAGGGAAGTGTTGAGGCGCAAGGGCTCCGTATCGTTGATCAGCAAGATCTCCGGCACCATCCTTGCGGTTGGGGCTTGCGCCCTTCTCCTGATCAATAAATAACGCCCGATCCATTTTATAAAGACCAGGCGTTAACTAACTGATTTTGCAAAATAAGAAGTTATTCTGCCTCAGGTGCCTCCGACGCATCGACGGCAGGCTCTGCGGATGCGGCGTCAGCGCCTTCAACGATGCCTTCAGCGCCTTCTTCACCCTCTTCGTCCTCTTCAGTTTCCTGAAGCTTGGCGACAGACACGATGTGCTCACCGTCAGCGACCTTGAAGAGCGTTACACCCTTGGTGTTCCGGGATGCGATACGAACGTCATGAACCGGCGTCCGGATCAGCTTGCCGTGGTCGGTAACCATCATGATTTGTTCGTCTTCGGTGATGGGCGAAGCCATCACAACGTCACCAATCTGCTGGCGCAGACGGTCATCAGAAGGCACGTTCCAGATGCCCTGCCCGCCACGGCCCGTCAGACGGTATTCGTGGCTGGAGGTGCGCTTGCCGAAGCCCTGGTCGGTTACCGTCAGGATAAACTGCTCAACGGCTTCAAGTTCAGTCATGCGTTCATCAGACAGTGTCTTTTCGCCTGGTTCGGTCTTCCATGGCGCTGCCTTGAGGTAGGCATCGCGCTCTTCGGTGGTGGCGTCTGTGCCGTTGATAACCCGCATGGACACGACTTCATCGCCCTTGCCGAACTTCATGCCGCGAACACCGGTGGATGTCCGGCCCGCGAACAGGCGAACGTCCGTTGCCTTGAAGCGGATCGCGCGGCCTTTCCTGGCTGCCAGCAGGACATGATCGTCTTCCGTGCACACATCAACGCCGATCAGCTTGTCATCTTCCTCTGAGAAGCGGATGGCGATCTTGCCGTTCGACATCACGTTGGAGAAATCAGACAGCTTGTTGCGGCGTACGTTGCCGTGCGCTGTTGCGAACATAACCTGCAGTTCACCCCAACTGTCCTCGTCCTCCGGCAGCGGCAGGATAGTGGCTATGGTTTCGCCCTGCTTCAGCGGCAAAAGGTTGATCACCGGCTTGCCTTTTGACTGTGGGTTGCCAAGCGGCAGCTTCCACACCTTCATCTTGTAGACCTGGCCGAGGTTCGAGAAGAACAGCACTGGTGTGTGGGTGTCGGCAACAAAGACGGTGGAGAGGAAATCCTCGTCCTTCGTCTGCATGCCGGACCGCCCCTTGCCGCCACGGCGCTGCGCGCGGTAGGTGGCCAGCGGCACGCGCTTGATGTAACCGCTTTGGGTTACGGTCACCACCATGTCTTCACGGGCGATCAGGTCTTCATCATCGAAGCCCGTGATGGCCGTCAGATCGATTTCCGTGCGGCGGTCGTCGCCAAACTCGGCGCGAACGGCCTCCAGTTCACCGCGCAGAACTTCATAAAGCTTCACGCGGGACTGCAGGATTTCTAGGTATTCGCGGATCTTGAGCGCCAGTTCCTCCAGTTCGCCACCGATCTCATCACGGCCAAGGGCCGTCAGGCGGTGCAGGCGAAGGTCGAGGATGGCTTTGATCTGAACTTCAGACAGCTGGTACGTGCCGTCGTCATTCAGGTGGCTCATTTCGTTGATCAGCTCAAGGTACGGCAGGATTTCTGTGGCATCCCATTTGCGGTTGGCCAGTGCCTCTCGCGCTTCGGCGGGCGACTTCGCGCCCCGGATGGTTGCCACCACTTCGTCAATGTTGGCAACAGCTGTGACCAGTCCGAGCATGATGTGGGCGCGGTCGCGTGCTTTGCCCAGTTCGAACTTGGTGCGGCGCGTGATCACTTCCTCGCGGAAGTCGATAAAGGCCTGCAGCACGCGCTTGAGCGAAAGCTGCTCCGGCCGGCCGCCATCCAGCGCCAGCATGTTGATGCCGAAACTGGTTTGAACCGGTGTGAAGCGGTACAGCTGATTGAGGATCACATCAGCCACGCCGTCGCGCTTCAGTTCAATCACTACGCGGACACCGTCGCGGTCGGATTCGTCACGAATGTCCGAGATTCCCTCAATCCGCTTCTGCTGAACACACTCTGCGATCTTTTCGATCATCGATGATTTGTTCACCTGGAACGGGATCTCGGTGATCACGATGGCCCAGCGGTCCTTGCGGATTTCCTCAACATGCGTGCGGCTGCGGATCGTGATGGAGCCCTTGCCGGTTTCATACGCCTGACGAATGCCGCCAACGCCCAGGATAATGCCGCCCGTTGGGAAATCAGGGCCCTTGATGTGCTCCATCAGGCCCATGGCATCGATTTCGGGGTCGTCGATAACAGCGAAGACGCCGTCGATTACTTCCCGAAGGCTGTGTGGCGGGATGTTTGTGGCCATACCAACGGCAATACCGGTGCCGCCGTTAACCAGCAGGTTCGGGAAACGGGCGGGCAGAACGACAGGCTCATGCTCGCTTTCGTCATAGTTTGGCTGGAAATTAACGGTGTCCTTGTCGATGTCCGCGAGGATCATCGAGGAAACCTTGTCCATCCGGGCTTCGGTATAACGCATGGCTGCCGCGCTATCGCCATCCATGGAGCCGAAGTTGCCCTGTCCATCCACAAGCGGCGCACGCATGGAGAAGTCCTGCGCCATCCGCACCAAGGCGTCATAGATGGCGCTGTCGCCGTGCGGGTGATATTTACCCATCACGTCACCGACGATACGCGCCGACTTACGGAACGGCTTGTTCCATTCATAGCCCTGTTCGTGCATGGAGAAGAGAATACGGCGGTGTACCGGCTTCAGGCCGTCCCGCACGTCCGGCAGTGCCCTCGATACAATCACGCTCATGGCGTAATCGAGGTACGATGCCTTCATCTCATCTTCGATGGTGATTGGCTGGATATCCCGCTCTTCCGGCGTAATGGGTGTGTTATCGCTCACCAGCTTCAGCCCCTTGATTGTGCGGCGCTAGGTGAAGCAGCCGCGGTCCCCGAAACAATTAAAAACTCAAATATATAGTCAGCACCTGTGGGGGCACCCCCGACATATGGTGTAACTGAACAAACTTGTCTAACAAGTAAGGCGGCTGTGTGCAAGGCGTGAAGGCCCCTTTTCCACAGGCTTTTTCCATTGACGCGAATTTTCGCAATAATTGGGCTGGACGGACAGGAAAACAGTCGCTAAAAAGCTCCCCTGTTTTCGACCACACACCATCTGGGCAGATGGCAGAGCGGTTGAATGCACCGGTCTTGAAAACCGGCAAGGGTGCAAGCCCTTCGTGGGTTCGAATCCCACTCTGCCCGCCATTAAAAAGGTCACCTTTGGGTGGCCTTTTTTATTGCCCGTCGGCAAACTGACAATTCCATTCAGGCAGGGTTCAGGCGTCTCTGGCACCATGGGCGCAAAGCAACGACGAATGAGAAAGCCAATGATAAAGTCGCTAAGCAAAGCAGGATTGCTCCTCGGC
>JBNKYQ010000238.1:0-4432 GCA_050300975.1 Kordiimonas sp. | reverse complement strand
CCTGATCCAAACTGATTTCTCATCTGCAGCCGAGCATGCGGAAGGTGTGACCACCTCCGCTGCTGCAGCACGTTAAGGAGTACAAACCGATGACCGGTGACATTCCATCCCTCGTCCCCGTGATGCCGGAAATTCTACTGGCAATTGGCGCGATGGTGCTGCTGATGCTTGGTGTGTTCCAGGGCAACAAGAGCTACGGCCAGGTTTCCAACCTTGCCATCCTGCTGCTTCTGGCCGCTGCAACGGTGCTGGTGACGAAAGTTGGCGGTGAGCGCCAGCTGACGTTTGGCGGCATGTTCGTGACCGACAGCTTCGCTGTCTTCACCAAAGTACTGGTGCTGGCGGGCTCCGTGGTTGCGATCCTGATGTCGGGCGGCTTCATGAAAAGCCACAACATCGCCAAGTTCGAGTATCCGATCCTGATCCTTCTTGCCACGCTGGGCATGATGGTGATGATCTCGTCGAACAATATGATGACGCTTTATGTGGGCCTTGAGCTTCAGAGCCTGTCGCTTTACGTGCTGGCGGCGATGAACCGCGACCGCACCCGTTCCACGGAAGCGGGCCTCAAGTATTTCGTCCTGGGTGCTCTGTCATCTGGCATGCTGCTTTACGGCGTGTCGCTGGTGTACGGTTTCGCGGGCACGGTTGATTTCGACCTGCTGGCGTCGACCCTCAAGGGCCAGGAAAGCACGTCTATGGGCGTTATCGTCGGCATGGTTTTCCTGATGGCAGGCCTTGCCTTCAAGATTTCCGCGGTACCGTTCCACATGTGGACGCCGGATGTATATGAAGGCTCTCCAACGCCTGTGACCGCATTCTTCGCGGCTGCGCCTAAGGTCGCGGCACTCGCGCTGTTCGTGCGCGTGCTGATCGGTGCGTTCCCGGGTATGGTGCAGGAATGGCAGCAAGTGATTGTGTTCATCTCGATCGCCTCCATGCTGGTGGGTGCCTTTGTGGCCCTCGTGCAGACCAACATCAAGCGCCTGATGGCATACTCATCCATCGGTCATGTTGGCTATGCCCTCGTTGGTCTTGCGGCTGGTACGCAGGCGGGTGTTGAAGCCCTGCTGATCTATATCGCCATCTACCTGACCATGACGCTGGGCACCTTCGGCGCAATCCTGTGCATGCGCCGCTCGAACGGGATGGTGGAAGACATTTCTGATCTTTCCGGCCTGAGCCAGAGCAACCTGCCGCTTGCCATTGGCATTGCCATCTTCATGTTCTCGCTGGCGGGTATTCCGCTGCTCGCTGGGTTCTGGGGCAAATGGTATGTGTTCCTGGCGGCTGTTGAAGCCGGCCTTGTGCCGCTCGCGATTGTTGGTGTGCTCACAAGCGTGGTTGGTGCTTTCTACTATATCCGTATTATCAAGGTGATGTTCTTTGACGATCCTGCGCCTGCCTTTGAAGGCGGCCAGGGCAACGGCATCAGCTTCGTGATCGGCGTGAGCGCCCTGATCAATTCGCCAGTCAGCTACTTCATCCTGATTGCGCCACTGGTGAGTGCAGCGGGCTGGGCCGCCCAGTCCCTGCTGTTCTAGTGACGGCCAGCGACTATCAAAATTGGGGGGCCTCGATGCCGAATGGCGTCGGGGCCTTCTTCTTTGAAGAGTGCGACAGCACCAATGCCCGCGCAGCCGCCTTTGCCAAGGCTGGCGAACAGGGTCCGGTGTGGGTTATTGCGGGCGCGCAAAGTGCGGGCAGGGGCCGCCGGGGGCGTGCCTGGACCTCAGAAACCGGTAACCTTTATGCCTCCCTGATGTTCCGGCCCAGCATCCGGGCACAGGATATGGCGGCGCTGCCCTTTATCGTGGCGCTTGGTGTTCGAGACACGTTCGTGGCTCTTGGCGCGCCGGAAGATCAGGTTCAGTGCAAATGGCCCAATGACATCCTGATAGGCGGGCGCAAGGCGAGCGGTGTGCTCATCGAAAGCAGCGCCAGGCATGGTGGGCTTCTGGACTATGTGATAATCGGTATCGGCATGAATTTGGTGCATTTCCCCGATGATGCGGCCTTTGGGGCGACCTCCTTGCGGCATGCAACGGGACTAGCTGTGTCGGTAAAGGACGCTGTGTCCGTCCTCGCGGAAAAGTTATATCGCCGCATTGACGCCTGGAAGGTGGATGACTTCAAGGCCGTGGCCGATGAATGGACCCGATATTCCTGGGGGCTGGGCCAGAAGCGTGAGCTCAGGACCCATGACGAGACCTTCACGGCCACGCTTTTGGGCCTATCTGATGACGGTGCCCTGATTGCCAGACTGGACGACGGCAGTGAAAAGCGCCTATATGCAGGGGATGTTTTCCCGGTCGACCGGGCGGATTAAAGGATTTGCTTCTATGCTTTTGACCATTGACGCAGGCAATACCAACACGGTTTTCGCGCTGATTGAAGGCAGCGATATTGTCGAACAGTGGCGCATTTCAACCGGCGACCAGCGTACGGTTGACGAATATATGGTTTGGATATCGAACCTGATGGCCCTCTCTGGCCGGTCGCCAGATGCGGTCTCAGGCGCCATCATCGCAAGCGTTGTGCCACAGGTTGTCTGGCCGCTGACGCAGCTCTGCAAGAAATATTTCGGCTGTGAACCACTGGTGGTAGGCGAAGAGAATGTCGACTTGGGTGTCGATATTCAGGTGACCAACCCCCGCGAGGTGGGCGCAGACCGTCTGGTGAACGCTGTGGCTGGCCACGCGCTTTATGGTGGGCCATTGATCGTCGTTGATTTTGGTACCGCCACCACCTTCGATATTGTTGGCGCGGACGGCGCCTATCTGGGCGGGGTGATCTGCCCTGGCATCAACCTCAGCCTGCGCGCGCTGCATCTGGCGGCGGCCAAGCTGCCGCGCATTGCCGTCGAGGCCCCGAAGGAAGGCAAGCCTGTTACCGGCAAATCCACGCTTGAAGCCATGCAGTCCGGCGTTTTCTGGGGCTATGTCAGCATGATCGAGGGCCTTGTCGCGCGGCTGAAGGCCGAACACGGCGGCACCATGAAGGTCTTGGCGACAGGCGGCCTCGCGCCCGTGTTTGCCAACCGTACGAACGCGATTGATGAGGTTGCTGGGGAAATGACCCTGCAGGGCCTCAGACTGATTTTCGACCGTAACAAGCCGGGCGCCCGCTGATATGGCCTATATGCGCAAAAGTGACGAGCGGCTTTTGTTTCTGCCGCTGGGTGGGTCCGGCGAAATCGGCATGAACCTGAACCTCTATGGTCACAAGGGCAAGTGGCTGATGGTTGATTGCGGCATGAGCTTCGCCGACAATTTCCTGCCAGGCGTGGACCTGATTTTCCCAGACCCAGAGTTTATTGAGGACGAGCAGGATGACCTGGTCGGCTTGGTGCTGACCCACGGGCATGAAGACCATATCGGCGCCGTTCCCTATTTGTGGGAAAGGTTCCAGTGCCCGGTTTATGCCACTCCATTCACAGCTGAGCTGGTCAAGGGCAAACTGGCGGAGGCAGGGCTTCTGGACCAGGTTCCGCTTTATGTGGTTGATGCGAATGACCCCATCAACCTTGATCCCTTCGAAGTGCGCTATGTGCCGCTCGCGCATTCCATTGCGGAAGGCCATGGTCTGTCGATCAAGACGTCTGCGGGCACAATTTTCCATACAGGCGATTGGAAGCTGGATGACCGGCCCCTGATCGGGCCGGCTTGCCCAAGCCCTGTGCTCTCGGCCATGGGCGAAGAGGGCGTGCTGGCGCTTGTTGGTGACAGCACCAATGTCTTCAACCCAACCGAATCCGGTTCCGAGGCCGCGGTGCGCGAAAGCCTCAAGGAAATCGTAGCGGGCCTGAAGAACAGGGTGGTGATAACGACTTTTGCCTCCAACGTAGCCCGGCTTGAAACCATCGGTGAGGTGGCGAAGGCCACGGGTCGACGTCTTGTCCTCTTGGGTCGCTCCATGGAGCGTGTGATGAAGGCGGCCAAGGAAACCGGCTACCTGAAGGATTTTCCGCCGCTCGTTGACGAGGAAGACGCGGATTACCTCCCTAAGGACGAAGTGCTGATCGCCTGCACAGGGTGCCAGGGTGAACCGCGCGCGGCGATTGCACGGATCGCGCGGGACGACCACAAGCACCTGCAGCTCAGCTCCGACGATAATGTGATTTTCTCGTCGAAGATCATACCGGGGAATGAATTGGTGCTTGGCCAGCTCTTTAACCAGCTGGCGATCAAAAATGTGAATGTGATTACGGAAAAGGACGCGTTCGTCCATGTTTCCGGCCACCCAGGCAGGGCCGAACTGGCCAAAATGTATGAATGGACCAAGCCGCATACGGCGATCCCGGTCCACGGCGAAGCCCGACACCTTCAGCGCCACGCCAAGCTGGCGCGGGAACTGGGCGTCAAGCATACGAGCGTGCCCAAAAATGGCGACGTGATTGAGATCAGCAAGAAAGGTCTCAAGCTTGTGGACG
>JBNKYQ010000237.1:0-4448 GCA_050300975.1 Kordiimonas sp. | reverse complement strand
AGACGGCGGAACTGGTTCAAGCTTGCCCCCTCATGACGACTGAAAACAGCGCGAGGGGGATAAAGTGCAGCTTTGTGGACATAGCGTTTCACCCTATTTTGAGCGGGTGGTGATTGCCCTTGATATGAAGGGAGCTCTCGGGCAGGTGGAGCTCGCGGGCGTGCCCGGCGGCTTCAAGTCCGAGGCGCACTATAGCCTTCACCCCATGGGCAAGATTCCCTTCCTGATCAAGGATGACGGGTCGAGCATCACCGAAGGCCAGGTGATCGCCGAATATCTGGACCGGGTGCTGGATGGCCCCGACCTCACGCCCCATGATTTTGAAGAAGCCACGTGCGCGCGGCTGATTGCCCGCATTCTGGACCTTTATTACGCCGAGGCTGTCCGCCCCTATGGCCGCATGGCCTTTGGCGGCGAAGCCACGGACGCCGAGGTTGAAAAGGCCAAGACGCAGGATATCCCGGCGGCATTCACTTACCTTGAGAAATACCTGGGAACCGGTGCCCGTGCGGTGGGGGACGGTTGGACGCTGGCAGATGCCGCGCTGATTTCCCACCTCTATTGGTATGGGGCGCTCAAGGTCCGCTTCGATCTGCCGGGTTTTGACGCCTGGCCCAAACTGAACGCCTACTGGAACCATGTGAAAGACACGGATATCGTGACGCGCTCATTTGACCGGGTGAAGCATTCCTATGACGAATTCTTTGGCGGGGACGACAGTTGAGCGAACAAGCAAGCTACACCGCGCGCTGCCTGTGCGGCATGGTGACGGCAGAGATTGTGGGCAAGCCCCTGTGGGTCAGCCACTGTCACTGCCCCTCCTGCCAGAAAGCCACAAGCGCAGCGTTTGCCACCTATGTGGGGTTTGACGCGGCGGCTGTGCGCTTCACCGCGGATGAGCCAAAAGAATATAAATCCAGCCCCGGCGTCAAAAGGCGCTTCTGCGGTGGCTGCGGCAGCCCGGTGTCTTTTGAAGGTGAGGCCTGGCCTGGTGAAATTCACCTGCACGCCGGTTTCATCAATGAAACCGATGACCTGCACCCCGAAAGCCATGTGTATGTCAGAAGCCGCAAGCCCTGGGCCAAAACCGACGACGGCCTGCCCACCTACCGCATGTTCCCGAGGGATGAGGGGTGAGGTTTCCTCTGGCGGCCATAATGCTGTCCGTTCTGACGGCCGCGCCAGCGGCGTTGGCGCAAGCGGATATTGAGAGTTTCTGTGCAGACCTGCCGCGCCCTGAATATGGCGCGCTTGAGAAACGGCCGGAAAGCACCGAGTGGTTTGAGGTCTATACCGTCGCGCCCGGCGTGACCGCAATCTATGAACCCTTCCAGTGGCAGGAGGTGATCAGCTACCTGATCGAGGGCGAAGACCGGGCGATCCTTTTCGATACCGGGAACGGCATTGAAGATATTGGGGCGGTGGTAAGCCGCCTGACGGACAAGCCCATCACCTTGATCAACAGCCATTCGCATTATGACCACGTGGGCGGCAACCATCAGTTTGACCGCATCCTATCTGTTTCCACCGGTTTCTCGGTTGAGATGGAAAAGGGCCTTCCCAACGAGGCGGTGCGCGAAGAGCTCTCGCCACCTGCCTTGTGCAAAAGCCCGCCTTCGGGCGCAAAGGCCGAAACCCACGTTATCAAGCCCTACGCCATCACCGGCACGCTGAAGGACGGCGATGTGATCGACCTGGGTGGCCGGAAGCTGGAGATTTTGCAGGTGCCGGGGCACACCGATGATGCTGTAGCCCTGTTGGAGCGCGAGACCGGCTATCTGTGGATTGGCGACACCTATTATAATGGCCCGATCTGGCTGTTCGCGCCGCAGACAGACTTAAAGGCATACCGCGCGTCCATCGCCCGGCTGGTGGCTCTTGCGCCATCGCTCACAAAATTGTTCCCCGCGCACAACACGCCGGTGGAGGACCCAAGCGTACTTGCCCGCGTGCAAGAGGCGTTTGAGAAAGTGGTGACAACGGACCTCGCGCCCGACGCCGTGGAGGACGGCATGGCCGAATTCCGCTTCGATGGCTTTTCCTTCATCATGCGCCCCGATTACCGGCATATCGGCGACGAGTGAGGAATAACCGTTCACTGCCTGCACACATCGCTTGTCCCCGGCGCTAAACTGCGCTAATTGAGGCGCAAAGTTTTTCCAAAGAATAAGTAAGGAACCAAGCCCGATGGCTGCCTATCAATATGTCTATCAGATGCACAAGCTCACCAAACAGTATCCTGGTGGCAAGCAGGTTCTGAATGGTATCTCGCTGAACTTCCTGCCCGACGCGAAAATCGCGATCATCGGCCAGAACGGCGCCGGTAAATCGACGCTGATGAAAATCATGGCCGGTTACGACACCGAATTCGGTGGCGAGGCCTGGGCTGCTGAAGGCATCCGCGTGGGCTACCTGCCACAGGAACCGCAGCTGAATCCTGAAAAAGACGTGCTCGGCAACGTGATGGAAGGCCTGGCAACCACACAGGCGCTGGTGGACGAGTTCAACCAGGTGGCCGGCGACTACGGCATGGACCCTGAGAATATGGATCTGCTGAACCGGATGGGTGAGCTGCAGGAGCAGATCGACGCAGCCGACGCGTGGGACCTCCAGAGCCAGGCCGAAGTGGTGATGGACGCGCTGTGCTGCCCGCCGAACGATTGGTCCGTAGACAAGCTTTCGGGCGGTGAGAAACGCCGCGTTGCGCTGTGTAAGCTGCTCCTCGAGAAGCCTGAAATCCTGCTGCTTGACGAGCCGACCAACCACCTTGACGCTGAAACCGTCGCCTGGCTTGAGAAGTTCCTGCAGAACTACAAAGGCTGTGTGATCCTCGTGACCCACGACCGCTACTTCCTCGATAACGTAGTGGGCTGGGTACTTGAACTGGACCGCGGCCAGGGCATCCCGTTTGAAGGCAACTATAGCGCTTGGCTTGAAATGAAAACCAAGCGCATGGCGCAGGAAGAGCGCGCCGACAAGGCTCGCCAGAAAGCCATGACCGACGAGCTTGAGTGGATCCGCCAGAGCCCGAAAGCGCGTCAGGCGAAATCCAAAGCACGGATCAAGGCCTATGACGAAATGCTGGAGCAGCAGCAAGAGCGCGTGGCCGGCCCGGCACAGATCAAGATCCAGCCACCAGCCCGCCTGGGCGGTAAGGTGATTGAAGCCAAGGGCCTGACCAAGGCGTTTGGCGACAAGCTTCTGTTCGACGGCCTCGACTTCAGCCTGCCACCGGGCGGCATCGTTGGCGTGATCGGCCCGAACGGCGCGGGTAAAACCACGCTCTTCAAGCTGATCACCGGCCAGGAAAAGCCGGACGCAGGTACGATTGAAATCGGTGACACCGTGCAGCTTGGATATGTGGACCAGTCGCGTGACGCGCTGGACGCGAACAAGAACGTCTGGGAGGAAATCTCCGGCGGGCACGACATGTTCTATTTCGGCAAGCATGAGGTCTCAACCCGTGCGTATGTTGGCGCTTTCAACTTCAAGGGCGGCGACCAGCAGAAGTTCGTCAAGGACCTGTCCGGTGGTGAGCGCGGTCGCTTGCACTTGGCCCTGACCTTGAAAGAGGGCGGCAACGTCCTGCTGCTCGACGAACCGTCCAACGACCTTGATACCGAAACGCTGTCGGCGCTTGAAGAAGCGCTTGAGAACTTTGCGGGCTGTGCTGTGGTTATCTCTCACGACCGCTTCTTCCTCGACCGTATCGCAACCCACATCCTGGCGTTCGAAGGCGACAGCCATGTGGAGTGGTTCGAAGGCAACTTCGAAATGTACGAAGAAGACAAGAAGCGCCGCCTGGGTGCAGACGCAACCCAGCCGCACCGCATCAAATACCGCAAGTTTGCACGCTAGGCGCCGATTGCATATGGATGTGGAAAAGGGGCCTTACGGCCCCTTTTTTATTGCTCTGGATTTTCGTCTGCCGGCGTCCCGTCGGGGACGTCCTCAATTTCCTCGACTTCCACATTACCGTCTCGGGTCCGCTGGTTCTTCATCTGGATCTTCTTGACCATATTGACCATATGGATCGGGAAGCGGGTCAGCGACTGATTGTGTGTGATGGCGGTGTTGCCCCAGGCCGTTGCAACGCCGGCTTCACCAGCATACTCGCCGCCCGTGTAGCTGTAGTCGGCGCCGCTGTTGTTGAAGGCATTCAGGAAAGCCGCCGGGTTGCTGCTGGCGGACGAACGCGAGCGGTTGCCGCCATAAAGGTCGGCCACATACCAGTTGCGCTGATCGGTGCCCACCCGGCTTGAAGCTGCCTGAAGTTTGTCTGCGAATGGCTTCTTGGCGTAGCGCATCAGGTGCGCTTTCATGTCCACCTCAAAGTTCGGGAACAGGGCCTTGTTCACTTCATAGAAAGTCGAAGTGCGGATTATGCGTTCGCGCACAAAAGCCCCTCGGTTCGAATTGACGAACTCACGGGCATTGGCCTTCAGCTG
>JBNKYQ010000236.1:0-4460 GCA_050300975.1 Kordiimonas sp. | reverse complement strand
GCCTATGGTAGGTAAAGGAAAAAAGGGCGCGAAAGCATAAGCTTCTTGCCTCCCCGCCATTTGGCGGGCAATCTGGGCGCAAGCCTTTTTCAACAGAATAAGCTTTGAGTTTTTGGGGAGAGACAGGTGCAGAAAATCGGTGTACTTGGCGGCGGCGCCTGGGGTACGGCACTCGCGGCGGCAGCAAATCGAGCAGGACGGGACACCCTTTTGTGGGCCCGGGAAGCGGAAGTTGTGGCCTCGGTCAACGACAGCCACGAGAACTCGCTTTATCTGCCTGGCGCCAAGCTTGATCCAGCCCTGAAGGCAACGGGAAATCTTTCGGACCTTGGTGACCGCGACGCGATCCTGCTGGTGGCACCAGCCCAGCATCTGCGCACCATGGTGCGGGATCTGGGCCCCCATATCCGAACTGATGTTCCGCTGGTGATCTGCTCCAAAGGGATTGAGGTCGCGACCGGAGAGCTTTTGTCTGAAGCCGTGGCGGAAGAATGCCCAAAGAACCCCGTCGCCGTGCTTTCCGGCCCGACATTCGCCATTGAAGTGGCGCGCAATTTGCCGTGTGCCCTGACCCTCGCGACCAGTGACAAGGCCGTTGGCACCAGCTTGATCGCGGCCCTCGGCCAACCGACATTCCGCCCCTATTATAACCACGATGTGGTGGGCGCACAGATCGGCGGCGCCATCAAGAATGTGCTGGCCATCGCCACCGGCATTGTCGCGGGCCTCGGCATCGGTGAGAACGCCCGCGCCGCAGTGATCACCAGGGGCCTTGCTGAAATCATGCGCTTTGGCGCGCTTTACGGCGCCGAGCGGGAGACGCTGATGGGCCTCTCTGGCCTTGGGGACCTGATCCTCACCTGCTCAAGTACCCAGTCGCGCAACATGTCGCTTGGCAAGGCAATCGGCGAAGGCCGCACTTTCGCTGACATCATGGCCGAGCGTCGGTCAGTGGCCGAAGGGGCACACACCGTTGAAATCGTTCATAAAATCGCGCAGCAGAAGGGCCTGGATATGCCCATCACCGCCGCCGTGTACCAGATTCTCAAGGAAGGGCAGGATGTGCGTACCGTCACCGAAGCGCTTCTGGCCCGCCCTTTCACCTCAGAAAGCCGATAGGAGACAGCCATGCTGTTCATGATCCTCGCCCACGACAAACCCGACAGCGTAGACCTGCGCATGGCCAACCGGCCAGCGCACCTGGACTATATCAAGGGTGCGGGCGACCGCATCAAGGTGGCGGGGCCGATCCTGTCCCCGGGCGACGATCCCAAACCGATAGGCAGCATGATCGTGATCGACGCCGCCAGCGAAGGCGCCGTTCGGCTTTTCGCCGAAAACGACCCCTACGCCACAGCCGGCCTCTTTGAGGCGGTTGAAATCAAGCCGTGGAAAGGCGTCGTTGGCGCCTGGATCCCTGCTTAGGGCCAAGGCTATGGCCTACTGGCTGGTCAAATCAGAGCCCGAGGACTGGTCCTGGCAGGATCAGTGCGCCGTGGAAAGCGAACCCTGGACAGGGGTGCGTAATCATCAGGCCCAGAACAACATGCGCGCGATGACGGAGGGGGACGAAGTGCTGTTCTACCATTCCGGCAAGGCGCGTGAGATTGTTGGGCTGTGTGTAGTTTCTAAAGGCCCTTATCCAGACTCCAGCGACGAAAATGGCAAATTCTGTCTTGTGGACCTGAAGGCTAAGGCATCTGCCAAAACGCCGTTGAGCCTGGCAGAGATCAAGGCCATACCTGACCTTGGTCACCTGGCACTGGTCAGGCAGGCGCGCCTGTCTGTCATGCCGATCGACGCGGACGCCTGGCAGATCTTGACTGGCCTAGCGGACTTGGACGAATGACTGCCCCCACGCAGCTTTTCCTGGACGACACCGCCGCCGGCCCTGCCCCCGGCACCCTTCTGGTCAAGATTGACGAACTGCCGGACCACGGCGGCAAAGACATGGTCTTCACGGACGGACCGCACAGGCTGCAACTGTTGGCCCAGCGGCTGAATGGTCAGATCTATGTCTATGAAAATCGCTGCCCGCATGCGGGCACGCCTCTCAACCTATTCAACGACCGCTTCCTGGACATCTCCGGAAAACAGCTGATCTGCCGCACACATGGCGCGCTGTTTGATCCACAGTCTGGGCGTTGCACCAGAGGCCCCTGCAAAGGCGAATACCTTCGCCCCATCGCCTTTGAGGTCAGGGATGGTGGGGTCTATTCGCTTTAGTAAAAAGTGATGATCAGATGATAACCGTGCCGGACCGGGGCTGCGGCGGTGCTGTGCGGTTGGTTCCCTCACCCGGGCGTTCCACCGAAATCACAAACCAGTAATCCTTGTAACCGTCTTCATGCTGGACCGACTTCAAAACCATCGAAAGCTCCGGGTCAAAATAGACCGTCTGCGTTTTGCGCTTGGTTCGGCTGCTGCTACTGGTCTCAGTCACGATATCAACCACAAACACTTTCCTGTCGCCAGAGGAAAGGCTGAGCGTCTTTTCGCCAACCACTGAAACGTGGGACCAGAAATTGTACGCAGTGCCACGGTCAAGCCGCTTGATGTTACCCGAAAAACTGACTTCCTTGCCGACAGCAAGGGGGAACAATTGCTCGAGAATCGCTTCGTCAAAGTCTGCTTCATATTGGTACTGTGGTTCGCGGCCGCTGACCGGATAAAGCCCCCGGTAGGCGCTGAATTCCGCGACCGGCTCGCCCTGGATATACATCTGGGTAGTCACAAGCTTGCCCGTGACGGCGGTTATTTCTGCATAGATTTCCTGGCGGTGACGCTGGATCACAGCACGCGTGCCAACCACAGCGGGAGGAGAAGACGGTGCCTGTGCAATGGGGTCGCATGCTGCCAGCATCGGTAGAAGCAGCAGTAGCAAATAGCGCAATTTCATCGGCACACGCAATTACTCCCCAAAAATCGTCAGTGCCCCTCTTAGCACCCCGATCGTCTGGTGGGAAGTGGCCTGATGCCCCACCAGATCAAACTTTAGCTTACAAAAGCCGCGTCCCTGCAGCGAAAAAGTCCCGATACGGCTGCCTAGGTTGGGCGCATGGTTTGCGGATGCTCTGCACCGGCATCCTTCGAGCGAAGGCCCGCCAGCTCAATATTGCGCTTGATCACGTAGGACTGTGGCGCCATCTCGAGACCGCGCTTATACTCCTCAAGGGCCAGGTCGATGTCACCTGTCTCAAGATAGATATTGCCGCGGTTATTGTAGAAACGCCAATTGTTGGGAACGATACGGATAGCCGTATTGCAGTGGTCAAGCGCGTCGGTCCAAGCTTCTTCCATGATCAGCGCAACGCACATGCCGTTGTGGGCACGCGCCCGTTGCCAATCCGTCAAATCACGCGCCAAGGCAGCCGAGAAAATCTCACGTGCCTTTTCCGTGTCACCTACCTGGATCATTTCACGGCCCTTCTTCAGAAGGTCCGAAGCCTTGAGAACGATATTGTAGGTGTAGGCATTGGCCATACTCGACAGAGCAACCGCAGCCATTGTCGCCAGCAGATAGCGAAAAGTAGTTCGCATAACGATCTCCTTTCGTGTGTGCCCCCTAACGACCAGCAGGTCAGCTTGCGCAATCTTACCATATTTTCGGACGTTCCGAGAGACCATATGGGCAAGATTCTGCCGATCCTTGGTTATAAAATAACACAATCTCCGCCAGATACACAACTAAGCCTTCGTTTGCGCTATCACAGATCCCTCGGCCTAACAAAATCCAGCAACTGTCCGCTTTCGAGGTCCGCCTCTCCCAAAGACGGTTGGTCATACCCGAGAATACTGAGCGTGCAGGTTGGATATTTGGCCCTGAGCTGCCGCAACATCTCTGGATCGCCGGATTTTGCTGACCTCATGGCCATATCATGAAAGCCTGGATTATGCCCGATCAGGAGCGCAGCATCATGCTGACGAGCCTCTGACCGGACAATTTGACGGATGGTGTCGGTTCCTGCGCCGTATAGCGCGGGCTCATAAAGGACATCGAATGAAAGCCCCCCCGCCTCCGTCAGGATGGCAAGTGTTTCGCGCGTGCGCTGTGCCGTCGAACAGATGACCAGTTTGGGGCGGTCAGGATCTTGCGCCAACCACTGCCCGAGCCGTGCTGCGTCTGCCTGGCCGCGCGCATTCAGGGGACGGTCATGATCCGGGAGCCCCATGCCCCAGTCCGACTTTGCGTGCCGCAAAAGATATAGTCTGCTCATCGATTGTTCTCCCCGCGGCGGTGCTAGCCACTCCCGCCTTCCCTCTTCAAGGTTGCGCCTATTCAGGCGTTGTGGGCGACGGTCAGAACATTATAGCCGTGATGCAGTTTGAAAAAAAAGCCTAGAAACAAGGGCAATCGACTGCCGCTGAAAAGCCACGCCTCTGCCCTGAACGGCCTTGAATGGGACACCAGTCCTGTTAAACAGAGATCGACTAGGAAAGGGAGTTGGCATGACACTGTT
>JBNKYQ010000235.1:0-4461 GCA_050300975.1 Kordiimonas sp. | reverse complement strand
GCCGATCGTGACGCGGGGGTCCTGGTAGGGCGTCGCCTTGATGCCGCGGGTCACCATCAGGCGGATGTGGCCACCCTCTGTCATGCCGTTCTTGTCGATGGTCTCATAGAGGCGCGCCTTCAGCTCCGCCTGCGTCAGGCCGATATCCATATCGATGGCCTTGGCGCCTTCATACAGCCGCTTCATATGGCGGTCGAGGAACGCGATGACGCCGCCATGCACACGCAGGCCTTCCCACACGCCGTCACCCAGGATGTAGCCGCTGTCGAAGACCGAAACCTTGGCGTCTTCGCGGGCGAAATAGTCGCCGCTGACATTGATCAATATGTCCCGGTTGCGGGGGTCATCTTCATAGTCGTGTGTGCCGTGTGCCATACGTTCTCTCTGCTGTTTTTCTTTCCCGGTCTGAGCCAAGCAGGCTAAGCTCACCTGAGCCACTGGGAGGATGAAACATGATGCCAGCGAGGGCAATCCTTATATTGGTCGCAATGCTATTCGGGCAAGCTGCGGGTGCGGCCGAGTTGGACCAAACCGGCCTTGAAGACTGCGGCACGGTTACGGGCCAGGGCGCCATCGGTGGCGCCCGCTTCACCACCACGGAAGGCCAGGTGGTCAAGCTGGCGCTGGTGAAGGCGCCGGAACTTTGGAAGAAAGGCGACCCGTATAAAAGCTGGCCGCACGCAGAAGCCGCGCGCGACGCGTTGATTGCCCTCACTGACGGGCAGCAGGTCAGCCTTTTTTGTGAAGGCGCCAGGACCAACCGCGAAGGCGAACTGGTGGCGCACGCGCGGCTGGCGGACGGGCGCTGGCTGCAGCATGAACTGGTGGAAGCTGGCAATGTATTTGTTTTCCCACGGCCCACCCGGCGGCGGGGACTTGAGAGCCTATACCGGGCCGAAGATGCGGCGCGTGCGGAAGGCAGAGGCCTGTGGGCCTACGACAACCTGAAAGCGGTCGACGCCCTGGGCAAGGATGTCCGCGCCGGCTGGTTCCAGATCGTGCGCGGCACGGTGGTGGCAGCCAATCAGGTGGGCACAACCCTTTACCTCAATTTTGGCCAGGACTGGCGCACCGACTTCACAGTGGAAATCCCGGGTTCAGCCATGCGGCATTTTGAGAAGGCCAAGCTGGACCCCTTGACGCTCGAGGGCAGGCACGTGGAAGTGCGGGGCTGGATCGATTTCAAGGGCGGGCCAAGGCTTCTGCTGCAGGGGCCCGGGCAGCTGCGCCTCATGGAAAATAAAGTCGGGGAAAAATAAAGCCGGGCGACAAGGCCCGGCTTCGGTAACTATTCGGATGGTGCGGCCTATCAGCCGGCGAGGCCCGCCATGCGGGGGTCACCCACTTCGGCAATCAGCGCCTGTTTCAGCTTACCCAGCGCCTGGGCTTCTAGTTGGCGGACACGTTCCTTCGAGATACCCAGCTGGTTGCCAAGCACTGCAAGGGTGACGCCTTCTTCGCGCAGCTGACGCTCGCGGATGATGAAACTCTCGCGCTCTGTCAGGCTGCCCATGGCTTTCTGGATGAGGGCGGCTTTCTTGGCCCCGTCCACATTTTCCATATATTCCTGGTCTGGCCGCGGGCTTTCGCTGACCAGCAGGTCCTGCCATTCCTGGGCCGATTCGTCAGCCACAGGCGCGTTCAGGGACCGGTCCACACCAGACAAGCGGCCTTCCATGGCCTCAACGTCCTTCAGCCGCACGCCCATTTCGTCAGCGATCTGGTTGCGCGACGACATGGAAAGCGGCCGGTCCGGGTCAACACCCATGCGGGCCTTCAGGCGCTTCAGGTTGAAGAAGAGGGCCTTGTGGGCGCTCGTCGTCCCGGTGCGGACGATCGACCAGTTCCTCAGGACATAGTCCTGCACGGCGGCGCGAACCCACCAGCTTGCGTATGTGGAGAAACGAACATCCCGCTCCGGCTCGAACCGGTAGGCGGCTTCCATCAGACCAACAGTGCCTTCCTGAATAAGGTCAGCAACCGGGAGGCCGTAATGGCGATATTTGCTGGCGGCCGCGATGGCCAGACGGAGGTGGGCTTCGGTCAGCGTCCTGAGCGCATGCTCATCGCGCTCCTGCTGCCACGACAGCGCAAGTTCGCCTTCCTCTTCACGGTCCAGCATTGGAACCTTCATTGCGAAACGAATTAGCCTTCGGTCATCGCCGGTGGCCCAGTTTCCACGACTCATTCATTCCCTCCCAAGAATTAATGCGATCGATTAATGCAGCGCATTATGACCCTAAACGATTCAAAATGCAGCAACTTTTTTGAATCTTTCTGGTGACAATCTCGTGTGGTGCGCAAGCCCCTGACATTCCTGTGACATTCCTTGGTTTCACCTTCGTTTACACGTGTAAACAAATGCTTGCTTTTAATGATTACATGTGTAAACGTAACTTCATGAGCGAGGATAAAAAACAAATCAGCATAGCTGAGAGCAAGGTGATGGAAGCGCTTTGGCGCGCCCATCCCTTAAGCGCGGACGACATCATGAGCGATGTCTCCGCTGAACAAAACTGGAGCGCAGGCACCGTCAAGTCGCTCCTCAACCGGCTGATGTCCAAAGGAGCCATCTCAGCCGAAAAGGATGGACGGCGGTACTTATACAGCCCGGTCCTGAGTCACGACGACTATATGACACGCGAGGGGCAAGGTGTGCTCGACCGCCTGTTTGGCGGCAGGGTCTCTGCCATGCTTACCCATTTTTCCCAGCACGAAAAACTGAGCGGCGAAGACATCGCAGCGCTTAAAAAACTGATCAAGGAGCTGGACAATGACGACTGATATTCTTTCCCTGTTCCTGCAGGCAAGCCTGGGCATGAGCGCGGCCATCCTGCTTGTTCTGCTGGCACGCCGCCGTATGCAGGCGGCGTTCGGTGCCCGCACGGCGTATGCCCTTTGGCTGATCGTGCCGATCGCGGCCGTGGCAAGCCTCTTGCCAGCCAAATTCGTGGTGCTGGACAATCTGCCGACTGTTGAGATCGAGCAACCAGTCGGTAACGCCAGCGAGCCTGCCGACACATTTATCGTTGAGGGCACAGAGCATTCGGCCATCCCGGCCACGGACCTTCCGGCAGCATTTGCGCCAACAACAACCGCAGCGGCCGAACCCGGGTTTGAGCTGCCGGCTGTCGACACGCTGCTGTTCTGGCTTTGGGTTGCGGGCGCAGGCGCCAGTTTTGCGGCCCTTGCCTACGGCCAACGCCGCTTCATGCGTGAGCATGGGCTGAGCACGCAGAATGCAGCCGGCAAGAGCAAACGGCGGGTAACACGCAACGCCAATGTCGGCCCTGCCGTGCTCGGCTTCATCAATCCGCGCATTGTGGTGCCGGATGATTTTAGCACCACCTATAGCTCTACCGAACGCCGGCTGATCCTGGCGCACGAACAGGCGCACATCCGTGCGGGCGACATGCAGGCCAACGCCTTTGCCATCGCGCTTCGCAGCCTCAACTGGTTCAACCCACTGGCCTATATTGGCTATGGCTTCTTCCGTGTGGATCAGGAAATGGCGTGTGACGAGCGCGTGATGCGCCGCTTTGGCAGCCACCGCCGGCTTTATGCAGAGACGCTCCTGAAGTCCCAGCTGATGGGCGAACGGGCGCCGCTTGGCTGTTCCTGGTTTGGTGATACCCGGCATCCGCTGAAGGACCGCGTCGCCAAACTGGCCCGGCGTGAGTTGAGCCCACAGCGCCGCATTGCCGGTACAATGGCTCTCCTGGCCACCACCAGCCTTTCGGGCGTGGCAGCCTGGGCCACGCTTGCAACCCAGGTGGTTTATATCGACAGCCAAGCCACGGGTGGCGGACAACTGATTGAGACTGATGGTTTCCTGAGCGCCGAAATGGCCATGGACAGTGGGTCTTCTCGCGACAGCGGCGATGCGCTCGCTGATGCCCAAGGCGCAGCCCTGGTGAATGCCATCATGGAACGCCGCCACTCGCACGCCACAGCGCTTCTGAATGCCGGCGTGAACCTGAATTATGCCATGCCCGGTGAAGGCACGCCGCTTGTAGCAGCCGCAACGGTCGGCGACACCGACATGGTCAAATCCCTGTTGGCGGCCGGGGCTGACGTAAACATGGGCGCCCCAGGCGCGGGCACCCCGCTTCTGGCTGCTGCCCGTCGGGGCAATACCAGCATGGCCAAGTCACTGTTGGCTGTGGGCGCTGATGTGAACGGTTATTCGCCGGGTGACGGCACGCCGCTCATCGCCGCCATGCGGGACGGCAACCGGGATATGGTGGACCTGCTTCTGAAGGCCGGGGCGGACGTCAATGGCGTGGCACCGGGTGATGGCACCCCGCTGATTGCTGCAGTGCGCCGCAACCGCGCCGAGATGGTGGATCTGCTGATCAAGGCCGGGGCCGACGTGAATCTGGCGTCCCCTGGTGACGGCACGCCGCTGATCACAGCAGTGCGCCGGGGCAATGACACCATGGTGACCAAACTGCTGAAGTC
>JBNKYQ010000234.1:0-4519 GCA_050300975.1 Kordiimonas sp. | reverse complement strand
GCGGAAATTAAACAACAGTTTTGTTTTTTCAAATATTTTTTTGTTGTGTCGTTATATTTTTGATTGATTGTGTTGTTAAATTTCCTTGTGTCCAATATTTTTTCCAATGTCATGCACGTCACCTTTGACGGTAGCAATCACCACTTTACCTTTTGGTTTAGCCACTACACCAGTACGCGCTTCCTCTTCCGCTTTTTCTTTTTCAATAAATGGGATGAGATGTGCCACCGCAGACTTCATCACTCGCGCAGACTTCACCACTTGCGGCAAAAACATTTTGCCTTGACCGAATAAATCTCCGACCACATTCATGCCATCCATTAGCGGACCTTCGATAACTTCAATCGGCCTGTTATATTTTTGTCGGGCTTCTTCAATATCAGCGTCGATGTAATCGACGATGCCCTTAACCAGCGCGTGCTCAAGCCGCTTTTCGACCGGCTGCTCGCGCCACGTCAGGTCTTCAACCCGCGCGGTACCGCCCTGGCCCTTATACTGATCGGCAATTTCAAGAAGCCGCTCCGTCGCGTCTGGCCGGCGGTTCAAGATCACGTCCTCAACCCGTTCCCTGAGCTCATCGGGGATATCGGAATAAACCGTCAGCTGGCCCGCGTTCACGATGCCCATGTCCATCCCCGCCTTGATGGCGTGATAAAGGAATACACTGTGCATGGCTTCCCGAACCGGGTTGTTGCCGCGGAACGAGAAAGAAACGTTCGACACGCCGCCGGACACTTTGGCATACGGCAGGTTCTTCTTGATCAGGCGCGTGGCTTCAATGAAGTCCACGCCATAATTGTCATGCTCTTCAATACCCGTCGCCACGGCAAAAATGTTCGGATCGAAGATGATATCCTCAGGCGGGAAGCCCACTTCATTCACCAGAATGTCGTAGGACTTCTTGCAGATCTCATACTTGCGCTCGATGCTGTCGGCCTGGCCTTGTTCGTCGAACGCCATCACAACGACCGCAGCGCCGTAGCGCATAATTCGTTTCGCTTGTGCAACGAATGGCTCTTTGCCTTCCTTCATGCTGATGGAATTCACCACCGCCTTGCCCTGCACGCACTTGAGGCCGGTCTCAATAACACTCCATTTGGAGCTGTCGATCATCACCGGCACGCGGGCGATATCAGGCTCTGCTGCGATCAGCTTCAGGAAGGTTTCCATCGCCTCTTCAGCGTCCAGCATGGCGTCATCGAAGTTGATATCGATGATCTGCGCGCCGCCTTCCACCTGGTGGCGGGCGATAGAGACTGCTTCATCAAAGTTGCCTTCAAAAATCAGCTTCTTGAATTTGGCGGAACCGGCAACGTTTGTGCGTTCGCCGACGTTGATAAACTGGGCCGTTGGTTTACTCATGATACTTACTCAGCCGCGTTGATGATTGAAATTGGGTCGATACCGGAAAGCCGCATGGCTGGCGTGATCGTGGGGACCTTGCGCGGTGGGATGCCCGCAACCGCATCGGCGATGGCCTTGATATGCGCGGGCGTGGTGCCGCAGCAGCCGCCCACAATGTTCAGGAGGCCTTCCTTGGCCCAGTCGCGCAGATGCGCGCCGGTCACTTCAGGGCTTTCGTCATATTCGCCCATCTCGTTCGGCAGGCCCGCGTTCGGGTAAATGGCGACGCGCGTATCAGCAATAGCCGAAAGCGTCACCGCATGCGGCCTGAGGTGCTCCGCGCCAAACGCGCAATTCAGGCCGATGGTGAATGGCTTGGCGTGCTTCACCGAATACCAGAAGGCTTCGATGGTCTGGCCGGAAAGGTTCCGCCCGGACATATCAGTCACCGTACAGGACAGCATGATCGGCAAGCTGGTGCCGCGTTCCTCGAACACATCCTGTGTCGCGAAAATGGCGGCCTTGGCATTCAGGGTATCGAACACTGTCTCAATGAGGATGATATCCACGCCGCCGTCCATCAGGCCTTCGACCTGGGTTTTGTAGGCTGCGACCACGTCATCGAAATTCACTTCCCGGAAACCGGGGTTGTTCACATCCGGCGAAACAGAAAGCGTCTTATTGGTAGGGCCGATAGAGCCCGCGACAAAGCGCGGCTTATTAGGCGTCTTCTCGGTCCATTCGTCTGCAACCCGGCGCGCCAGCTTGGCGCCCTCCAGATTGATCTCGTAGGCGAATTCCTGCATGTCATAGTCGGCCATGGAGATGGTGGTGCCATTGAAAGTGTTGGTTTCAATGATGTCGGCACCAGCCTCCAGAAAGGCAGCGTGAATGCCCGCGATCACCTCAGGGTTCGTCAGCACTAGAAGGTCGTTGTTGCCCTTCAGGTCGGACGGCCAGTCCTTGAATCGCTCGCCGCGATAGTCAGCTTCCTGAAGCTTGTGCTTCTGGATCATGGTGCCCATGGCACCGTCCATCACCAGGATGCGTTCGCTTGCGAGTTTCTCAAGAAGTGCAGTTTTATCTGTCATGGTCTTAGCCTTCCGCGCCTGCGCGAATGCCAAGCATATGGCAGATCGCATAGGTCAGTTCCGCCCGGTTGAGCGTGTAGAAATGGAAATCGCGGACCCCGCCCGCATACAGGCGGCGGACCATCTCGCCCGCGACCGTGGCTGCCACAAGCTGGCGTGTCTGCGGGCGGTCATCCAGCCCGTCAAACAGGTCGCCCAGCCACTTGGGCACGCTGGCACCCGCGGTTTTGGCGAAATTCTTCAGCGTCGTATAGTTGGTCACCGGCAGGATGCCCGGCACGATCGGCACATCGATGCCAAATGACTGGCAGTGATCCAGGAAGCGGAAATACTGGTCGGGCTCGAAGAAGAACTGGGTGATCGCCCGGTTCGCACCCGCGTCCACCTTGCGTTTCAGGTTTTCAAGGTCTGCGGCCAGCGTCGGGCTATCGGGGTGTTTCTCAGGGTATGCGCCCACGGAAATATCGAAATCAGCAATCTTGCGGATGCCTTCCACAAGCTCGGCCGCATTGGCGTAACCACCCGGATGAGCCTCATAGCGATTGGCGCCCTCAGGCGGATCACCCCGCAGTGCAACGATTGAGCGGACGCCAGCCTCATAATAGTCACGCACGACCTCGTCGACTTCGTCCCGGGTCGCCCCAACACAGGTGAGGTGCGCGGCTGGCGCGAGGCTTGTTTCCTCAACAATCCGTTTCACGGTATTGTGCGTGCGCTCCCGCGTGCCACCGCCCGCACCATAGGTGACAGACACGAACTTCGGGTTCAGCTCTTCAAGCGTCTTGATGGAATTCCACAGGGTTTCTTCCATCTTCGGCGTCTTGGGCGGGAAGAATTCGAAAGAAACATTCACGTCACTCACCGCCTCTTCAAAAAGCGAATGCAGACCATGTGGATTATAACGCTGGGCCATTGCCCTACTCCTCAACTAACCTTGAGAAAAAGTCCTTCGGCTTCGCCTCAGCATCCTTTTCCTCAGTTTTCAATTCCGTCACCCTGACCTTGTTTCAGGGTTCATCATTCTAAATTTTGTCAAATCGCCAGATTGTTACTCTGAGCTTGCCCCCGTCCAGATGCCGGAGGTCAGTTCGGCTCAACCCTGCGCTTTCGCCCATGGCGGTGATTTCCTCGTCCGCGAACCCGAGGCGCCGGTGCGCCTGCTCGTCGCGCAGATATTCTTCCGTGTGCGGCGCAAAATCCGCGATCAGGATACTACCACCGGGCGCCAGCACCTTGGCGGCCTCCCGGATCGCCCTCGCCGGATCATCGGCGAAGTGCAGCACCTGATGGAAAATGATCAGGTCCTGGCTGCCGTCAGCCAAACCCAGGTCATACATATCCCCCAGCCGCACCTGGCAGTTCTGCAGCCCCTTGTGGGCCAGATTGCCACGCGCGACCGCCAGCATGTCGCGCGACACGTCGATCCCCAGCGCCTGCTCGGCCACCGCTGCGAACACATCCAGGATGCGCCCGGTGCCTGTGCCGACATCAAGAAGCCGCGCAACGGGCCTGCCGCCCTGCACGTCAACAAGGGCCTGCTCCACCTCGGCTTCGGCTACATAAAGCGACCGGATCTGGTCCCATTCTTCTGCGTGCGAGCGGAAGTAGGCCTGCGCGCGCTCAAACCGCTCCGCCCGGATGGCATCCAGCGCCTTCAGGTCAGCCTCAAGCGCGGTATGATCTTCGGCCATCAGCGCCAGAAGGGCGTCATTCAGCTTGGCGCCAACGCCGGCGTCCGCGAGGCGGTAAAACACCTGCGTGCCTTCCTGAAAGCGGTCCAGGATGCCGGCCTCGCCCATCAGTTTCAGATGGCGCGAGACACGCGGCTGGCTTTGCTCTAGGATATGCACCAGCTCACCAACCGTCAGTTCGCCCCGCCCCAGAAGGGCCAGAATGCGAAGCCGGGTTGCTTCCCCGACGGCTCTGAGCGCTGCCAAAAGTTCATCCATGCCTTGCTTCCCTATTGGAATATCCGGTGGCGTTTCAGAGCAATATAAAGATTTCTTTATATTTGTAAAGGCGTGAAATTCTTAAGCTTGGCGCGTCATTTTCTAACCGCGCTCCGCATTTTGTGACTGTATGCG
>JBNKYQ010000233.1:0-4529 GCA_050300975.1 Kordiimonas sp. | reverse complement strand
TGACGATCCGCCGCCGCAAGGGCAAGCTGCATGGCCAGACGATTGTGATTTCCGGCGACGTCGCCCACAGCCGGGTGGCGCGGTCTAACATTTACCTCCTGAACGCCATGGGCGCCCGGGTGCGCCTGGTAGCGCCGCCCACGCTGCTTCCGAAGGATGTAGACCGGCTGGGCGTTGAGGTCTCGCACCGGATGGATGAGGGCCTTGAAGGCGCGGACGTGGTGATGATGCTTCGCCTGCAGCAGGAGCGCATGCAGGGCGCCTTCCTGCCAAGCCTTCGCGAATATTACCGCTTCTGGGGCCTGACGCGCGACACACTCAAGTACGCCAAGGATGATGTACTGGTGATGCACCCTGGCCCAATGAACCGCGGCGTTGAGATCGCGTCCGATGTGGCGGATGATCTGGACCGGTCAGCGATCGAGGAACAGGTTGAAATGGGTGTGGCGGTGCGGATGGCCTGCCTTGATATCCTGACGCGTAACCTGCGCAGGGAGGACGAAGCATGATTTCTGCCTACACAAATGCCCGCCTGATTGACCCGGCAACCGGGCTCGACACCAAAGGCAGCCTGATCGTCAAGGACGGCAAGATCGCCGAATTCGGCCCAACTGTCACTGTTAAGGGTGACGCCACCGTCACCGACTGCAAGGGCCGCGTGCTGTGCCCTGGTTTCATCGACATGCGCGCCCATTCGGTTGACGCAGATGCGGCACTCGCGGGTGGCATCACTACAGTGATCCTGCAACCCGACCAGACAACCCTGATCGACAGCGACCCTGTTGTGGAACGCATCCGCCGCCGCGCTGAAGACACCCATACTGTAAACGTATACCCCATGGGGGCAGCTACTCGCGGCATGGAAGGCATGGAACTGGCTGAAATCGGCCAGATGAAGGCCTCTGGCGCCGTGGCCTTCACCGATTGCCGCAAGCCTGTAAGCAGTAGCCAGGTGATGCGCCGCCTGATGGAATACGCCAGCTATTTCGGCGCTGTTATCGTGCAGTTCCCGCAGGACGAAGGTTTGGCTAACGGCGGAATCGCCCATGAGGGCGAAATCGCAACCCGCCTCGGCTTTGCCGGTATCCCGGCGATGGCAGAAGTAATCCAGATTGAACGCGATGCGCGCCTCAGTGAAATGACGGGGACACCCATCCATTTCGCGCTGATCTCATCCCGCGAGGGCGTGGAGGCCATCCGTGCCGCCAAAGCGCGCGGCGTGAAGGTTACCTGCTCCACAGCACCGCACTATCTGCACCTGAATGACAATGCCATGGAAGGCTACCGCACCTTCGCCAAGGTCAGCCCGCCACTACGGTCCGAAGAGGACCGGCTGGCCCTGATTGAAGGCATCGCCGATGGCACCATCGACACGGTGGTCAGCGACCATGACCCGAAAAGCGAAGACGTCAAGCGGCTACCATTTGGCCAAGCCGCTGCCGGCATCGTTGGCTTCGAGACGCTTCTCGCACTTTCGCTGGGGCCCGTGCACGCGGGCAAGGTTGACCTGATGACTGTGCTGAAGGCGCTGACGGCAACGCCAGCTGAGCTTCTTGGTGTGCCCGGCGGCAAGCTGGAGGCAGGCGCACCGGCAGATCTGGTGATTTTCGACCCGGACAAGCCATGGCGCATTGACCGTGAAGCGTTCCGCGCCAGCGCCAAGAATACACCGTTTGACACGCTGCCTGTTCAGGGGCAGGTTTGGCAGACGATCGTGGGCGGCAAGACGCTCTTTAGCGGAGAGTAGCGATGACATTCTCGGGGGAGATGGGGCTGGTATTAGCTCTGAGCTATCTTTTGGGATCTGTGCCCTTTGGCCTTCTGTTCACCAAAATGGCAGGCCTTGGCGATATCAGGGACGTGGGTTCCGGCAACATCGGTGCCACCAACGTCTTGCGCACAGGCCGCAAGGACCTGGCGCTTGTCACCCTCATCATGGACGCGGGAAAAGGCGCCATCGCGGTCCTGTTAACGCGCTATATGGTGGACCCTGCCCTCGCCCCGCTTGCTGGCGCAGCGGCATTCATCGGCCACTGCTTCCCGATCTACCTGAAATTCAAGGGCGGCAAGGGTGTTGCCACATTCTTTGGTACGGTCTTCGCCATCAACCCGCTGATGGGACTGGCTTGCGGCGTTACCTGGCTTCTCGCCGCCGCAATCTTCCGCTTTTCAAGCCTATCGGCCCTGATTGCATCCCTCCTCGCGCCAGCGATCAGCTACTATATCGTGGGCCCCGACAGCTGGATCTTCATCGCCTTCATGACGCTTGTAATCTACATCCGGCACAAGGAAAACATCGCCCGGCTGATGCGTGGCGAAGAGCCCAAAATCGGCAAGAAGAACAAATAAAAGCGCGCAAGCCTGCCACCAATGATTGACTTTGGCTTGTGTGGGCGGCACTCTGCCATACATGAACAAAACGGAAACAGACCGATCCCTGACGGACACGGAAAAGCTAGCGCAGCTGCGGCTTATCCGCACGGAAGGCATTGGCCCTGTTACGTTTAGAGGTCTTCTCGCTCGGTTCGGAAATGCCGTGACAGCCCTTGAGGGCGCCATTGAGCTCGCTAGCAAGAACGGACGCAAGAAGCCCCTTGCGCCACCACCCAAAAGTGCAGCGGAGCGCGAGCTTGAGCGCCTTGTGCATGCGGGCGGTCATGCGCTTTTTCTGAACGATGCCTCCTACCCCGCGCAATTGGCGGCGTTAGAGGACGCCCCGCCCGTCCTGTTCGCTATGGGCAAACTGGACCTTCTGGAGGGCCGGGCTGTTGGCATCGTGGGCGCGCGCAACGCCAGCGTTTCCGGACTGATGCTGACCCGCACCATCGCAGGCGCGCTCGCGGAAGCTGGTGTTACCGTCACATCTGGGCTGGTGCGCGGTATTGATACCGCCGCCCACCAGGCATCGCTCACGCACGGCACCGTCGCCTGTGTGGCGGGCGGGCTGGATATTTACTATCCGCCGGAGAATGAAAGTCTGCAACGCCAGATCGCGGAACAAGGGCTCGTGGTTTCTGAGATGCCGATGGGCACCCGCCCGCAGGCGCGCCACTTTCCGCGCCGAAACCGGCTGATTTCCGGGCTTTCGCAAGGTGTTTTGGTTATCGAGGCCGCGCTCAAGTCCGGCTCACTGATCACCGCGCGTTTTGCAGCCGAACAAGGCCGGGACGTATTCGCCATACCCGGCTCCCCCCTTGATCCCCGCGCCCGGGGCGGCAACCATCTGATCAGGGACGGCGCCATCCTGGTGGAAAGCGCGGAGGATATCCTGAATGAGCTGCCGGCAGCCTTCGACCTAGGGCACACACCGCGCGCAAAGTGTGCCCCAATTAGTGCCCCCGTGGCACAAAAGGGCACACCCATAGGGCCCATTTCTGCCCCGCCCTCTCCTGTGGCACCTACGGATAGCAGTGATCTACTCGGCCTGCTTTCGAGTACACCCATTCATATGGATGACGTTGTTCGACTTTCAGGCGCGAGTACCGAGCAGGTTCTGGCTGCCTTCCTGGAGCTGGAGCTAGCAGGTGAAATCACCCGCCACGCTGGGGGCCGCGTTTCTCGAAATTATACGTGATTTGAAGAAGGTCATTGCATTCACCGCCGCTTCGAACTAGGTGAAAGCAAAGGCAAAGCGCTATAGCGCACCATTATTATAAAGTAAGGAACGGGCTGACGTATGAACGTCGTTATCGTGGAATCACCTGCTAAGGCAAAAACCATCAACAAATATCTTGGTAAGGATTACAAGGTCTTAGCCAGTTTTGGCCACGTCCGTGACCTGCCTGCCAAGGACGGTTCCGTGAAGCCGGATGAAGACTTCGCGATGGACTGGGTGGTCGACCGCGATTCGAACAAACGCCTGACCGAGATCGCTAACGCCGTCAAAGGCGCGGATCGTCTGTATCTCGCGACTGACCCCGACCGCGAAGGGGAAGCCATCAGCTGGCACGTGCTTGAAGTTCTGAACAAGAAGAAAGCCCTGAAGGGCGTTGACGTGAAGCGCGTGGTCTTCAACGAGATCACCAAATCCGCGATCCTGAAGGCCATGGCCGAGCCGCGCGATCTGGATGACGAGCTGGTGCACGCCTACCTCGCCCGCCGCGCGCTGGATTATCTGGTGGGCTTTACCCTGTCGCCCGTGTTGTGGCGCAAGCTGCCCGGTGCCCGGTCCGCTGGACGCGTGCAATCCGTTGCCCTGCGCCTGATCTGTGAGCGCGAAGCCGAGATAGAGAAGTTCGTACCGCAGGAATACTGGAGCGTGGAAGCCGGCGTCAAAGGCGACGCGGGCAAGAGCTTCATGAGCCGCCTGTTCGCCATGAACGGCGACAAGCTGAAGAAATATGACCTTAACAATGAGGCTGACGCCAAGGCCGCTGCCGCGCTGATCGAGCGCACGCCGCTGAAGGTCACGGGCGTGGAGCGCAAGCCGGCCCGCCGCCACCCGCAGCCTCCATTCACCACCTCAACGCTGCAGCAGGAAGCCGCACGGAAGCTTGGCTTCCCGGCCCAGCGCACCATGCGCGTGGCCC
>JBNKYQ010000232.1:0-4545 GCA_050300975.1 Kordiimonas sp. | reverse complement strand
AGGAAGCGCACAGAACCCAGTCTCTTGCGCAGTTGCTGATGGATGCCAATGACCCGGAGCAGGACAGGCTGAACAAGGACCTCTATATCATGACCAATGGTGTGTCCGCTGACGGCAAGTTTCAGGGCGCGACGGCGTCATCCAGTTGGTGGCACCGGAACTTCCGCATGTATGCCCGTATCCAGCAACAGGCCGAGCCGGGGGACCGTTTGCTGGTGATTGGCGGGCAGGGCCACACGGCGATCCTGAAGGACTTCCTGGCCATCGACAGCCATATGGACGGGGTGGACGTGCGGCCGCTCCTACCTGACCGGAAATAAGGCCCACGCTAGCCGGAAGTGATCTTTCTGAAGCCGAAGCGGTTGGCCCCTGGGTCCACCAGCATCTCATAGGCCATCAGCACGTTTCGTCCCGTGTTGATGATACAGCCGTGCGGGGACGTGCCCCAGCGCACATAGTCTGGCGCCATGGGTGGGTTTCCCGCAGGGTTGCCAACTGTAAATCATAGCTGATACCACCGTCAAACTTTATAGATGTGCCGTCCAGAAAATGACCCGTCTCTTTGTTGCAGAAGCCGGGCGGCGCGTCAGTGACTGACCGAAGTGAGGGGTTCAGGATCATATAGCCGATACCGCTGTCCACCAGTGCGCGCGCCGTGAAATGATAGCGGCCACTTTCAGCTTTGCTCTTTGGCACAAGATGAACCGTCGCCTGGAAGTTATCCAGCGGGGCAGTGATCGGGAAGCTATCAGCCAGCTCTGGCGTCAGGCCCAGTGAAATACCGTCCTTGCTGAGCGTATACCCTTGGGTGACCGCCGTGCTGGACGCGTCGCCCACAGTGATACGCTCAACGGTAAGGAACGGATTGAAGGACGCTGGCTTGTCACCGTTCACACCGACACCGCACATGGCAACCCCGGGGTGGTTCGTCGCGCCGAAGACGGGAAGGCCGACCGTGCTCGCGCTGCCGTTCGTGCCGGGGATGGTGACATCCACACTATACCACGCCCCGCCGTAGGACTTGCCGCTGCTGGTATAGCCAGCCTTGTAATCCGGCTGGGGGTTCATTTTCACGGCGCTGGGCGGCAGATGCTGCTGGCCAATGACGATCCCGGTTGACCCGGTGTCCAGAAGGACCTCGATCGGGGCATTGCCACCCAACTGGATGTTGATGTGGAATGGGCCGTCCTTGTGCCGGTGTACGGGCACCTTCAGGCTGATGGGCCCCTGGCCGGTGGATGTCATGCGTGCCTCCCTCTAATGCGCCTTGATGGGCACTAGACGGAGCAATCAGCACTTTATGAAGCTATGGCGCCAGGGAGGGGCCAACAAAAAGGCGGTTTTGGCTGGTCGTGAGAGGACGATGCCAGCATCCAAAAGAGAAAAAGGCGCCCAGTAAGGCGCCTTCTTGATGGACCCTGAAACAAGTTCAGGGTGACTGATCTCACTTGGTGCCGATGTCATGCTGAACTTGTTTCAGCATCCATGGGCGCTGGGGCCTAGCCCGCCATGGCGAGGATGTCTTCGAACGTCTTGCCGCTCAGTTTGTTGCCCATTTTTTCATAGAGCGTTTCCGTCAGCGACTTGCCTTCGGCCATCTTCTTGGCCGTGTCCATCAGCCCGCCGGTGCTGGATTTGCCGTCGCTTGCCACCATGTGTGACAGGGCGTCCATCAGCTTCGACTGGTCCTCCGCCGACAGGGAGCCCTTCATGTTGGCGAGGCTCGATTTGAAGGCGTCAAGGGAGCTGGTGTCGAGCTTCAGCGCCTCGACAGCCTTGGTGGCCATGTCCTTCGCGGCTTCGGTGGCCTTATCCATCGTGGATTTTTCAGGCATGGCCGCTTCGGTGGCCGGTGGGGCCTGTTCCTTGTTGCTGTCGCCACTGTCGCCACAGGCGGCGAGGGCAAGCAGCATGGCTGTCGCGGTCAGAGGCTTCATAAAGTGTGTCATGCGGTGTCTCCCTTTTTGATTGTCTCTGTACGCCGACACTATAGCATAAGATGTGGAAAATTTATGGCGGCTTTGTATAGGGAGCGGATATGCTAGTGGTCCTTGAAGCCCTCCCGAGTACCTTCGACAGCTTTATCGTCAGCTAACTCCTGGTATGCGTCTCTTAACCGCATCAGAGAACGGTCCTCGCTTGCCAACCGATCTGAAATCTCGCTTAACGTTGTTTCATAGAAGCTGTTGTCAACGCCTGCAAGCTTGGCTTTGTAGTGAAATTCATGGGTTACATCGCCCCATGCATCTTGCAGTTTAGACCGAATTTGTATTTCACATAACATATCTTCTGAATCAATTTCGATTTCCCCTGCCTGATTGCGGCGCACACTATCGTAGTTAACAGAAGCAGCAAGGTGGATAGAGCGATAACCAGACTTTTTTGGGTTTGATATGTAATCTTCCTCTTCCTCTACATGAATATGATTTGAGGACGAAATAAGCTTTTTGAGTTCCGTACAGTCATCCACAAACCAACAGGTGACTCTTGCACCGATCAAGTCTTGCGCTACTTCCACTGGATAATAGAATTGAGGCCAGTCTTTCTTTTCAAGTTTCTTAAGAAAGCTGCTGAGGGTTTTTACTCTAGTTGAGACTCGTATACTTTCTGGGGGCAAGTTGTTATCTATGGTGTATGCTAGCGCTAGTTGAGATAGGCGGATGTCTAGTAGTTTTGCAATCTGGCTTAACTCGTATCCATACCGATCATAAAACCTGACAGCACGTTCCTTTAGCTGTTCTTTAGATAGCTTTTTTCCGCTTTTCATGCCCTGCTCCCAAAGGTTGTTTTTATAATCATATATACCATTATAGGTATCAATTAAAAGAAGAAAGCATTTGGATAGAAGGCGCTAAGGGTATCTAGGAGACAAAAGGTAAAAATGAAAACAGTTCCGCACAAAAGGCATCGGCATTCGGAAGGGCCGGGCTATTATAAGTGGGTGATCGCGGGGATTGCTGCGGTTGGGCTTTTGCACCTGTGCTACCGCGTCACCGGCACCTATTTTAGCGGCCTCGGCGGCGCGCTTTTGACGGCCTGGATTCTCCTGCCGGTCTTTGGCGGCATGAAGGTTGGGGCGTCGGGCCTTATTTCGGGCGGTCTGGCGGCCCTGGTGGGAAGCTTGCTGCTGTTGGCGAACTATTGGTTCCCCTATGTGGGCTATCTGGGCTGGGAAACCAGGCCGGCGATCCTGATCCTGCTGGTCGCGCCCGTTATCCACTGGGTGTTTGTCTTTACTGTGTCCGTGCTCATCAGGGCGCTCGGCAGGCGTTGATCCCGCCAGCGGCAATAAAAAAGGCGCCTGCTTGGGCGCCTTTTTCGTTGTTTCGTCATGCTGAACTTGGTTCAGCATCCATGCGGTATTTGATGCATCGTCGGTTCTGAAAGATGGACCCTGTTTGCGAAGCTGGCGGTAGGCCAAACAAGTTCAGGGTGACACCTTAAATTAAGCCGACAGCGGCTCTTTCGCCATGAAGTTTGGCATCCAGCCTTCGTGCGCAGCCGTGAGGTCCTTGAGGCTCAGGTCCAGCGCGCCGCCGTTGACGACCACGCGGTCTCCACCGGTTTCGCCCAGCACGGCCACCGGAATACCGGCGTCCTTTGCTTCCTGGCGGATGGTCTCAGCCGTCGCAGCATCGGTTGCCACCAGGTAGCGCGCCTGTGTCTCGCTGAGGAGCGCCACATGAAGCGGAAGCTCATCACCCACATTCACGGATACACCAACCTTGCCCGAAATCGCCATGTCGGCGAGGGCAGCGATCAGGCCGCCGTCACTAAGGTCATGACAGGTGGAAACCTGGCCATTTTCAATCAGCGCGCGGACGAAATCGCCGTTCCTACGCTCGATATCCAGGTCAACGTGCGGCGGGCAGCCTTCATTTTTGCCCAGAATCTGCTTCTGGTAGAGGCTTGCGCCAAGCTCGTTTTTCGTCTCACCGATCAGGACAACGGTTTGGCCCGCGCCCTCGAACGCGATGGTGGCCATCATGTTGCTGTCAGCCATCACGCCCACGCCGCCGATAGCGGGCGTAGGCAGGATGCCGGAGCCGTTGGTTTCGTTATAGAGCGACACGTTACCGGACACGATTGGGTAATCCAGTGCGCGGCAGGCTTCGCCCATGCCTTCAAGGCAGCCAACGAACTGGCCCATGATGTCCTTGCGCTCAGGGTTGCCGAAGTTGAGGCAGTTGGTGATCGCAAGCGGCGTTGCGCCCACAGCCGTGATGTTCCGCCACGTTTCCGCAACAGCCTGACGGCCGCCTTCAACCGGGTCGGCGTAGCAGTAGCGCGGGGTTACGTCTGTACTGATCGCCAGCGCTTTTTCCGTGCCGTGCACACGCACAACAGCGGCGTCGCCGCCCGGGCGCTGGATGGTGTCACCCATTACCATGTGGTCATACTGTTCCCAAATCCAGCGGCGGGAACACAGGTTCGGGCCACCGATCAGGTCCATGACAGCTTTATTCAGGTCGGCAGGGGCTTCAACGTCCACCGCGTCGCGCTTTGGCGTCGGAATGTAAGGCCGCTCATACTCTGGCGCGTCCT
>JBNKYQ010000231.1:0-4558 GCA_050300975.1 Kordiimonas sp. | reverse complement strand
CTGCTGGCAATTCGTTGGCCCACTTGCTGATGGACCCAGCCCCCAGACACACAACCACATCGCCCTTGGACGCGTGGCGCTTCACGGCGGCGGCCAGATCGGCCTGGCCGTCAATCATATCCACCTGGCGGTGGCCGTGCGCACGCAGGCCCTCGACCAGACTATCGCGGTCAGCCCCTTCAATGGGCTGTTCACCCGCTTCATAAACCGGGGCAACAATCACTGTGTCGGCATCGTTGAAGCAGGTGCAGAATTCTTCGAACAGGCTTTTAAGGCGCGTGTAGCGGTGCGGCTGAACAACGGCGACGACCCGGTGATCGAAGCTTTCGCGTGCAGCCTTTAAGACCGCCGCGATCTCAACCGGGTGATGGCCATAGTCATCAATGATGGTCACACCGCCCACTTCACCGGTTTTGGTGAAGCGACGCTTGACGCCACCGAAGGTCTTGAAGGCCTTGCGGAGCGTGTCTTCATCCACCTGCATTTCAAGCCCCACGGCAATGGCCGCCAGGGCGTTCTGGATATTGTGGTTGCCCGGCATCGGCAGGCTGAAGCCCTTGATGGTTTGGATATCACCAGAAGCCCGATCGCGCACGGCCACATCGAAGGACGCCACGCCCTTCGCGGCGGAAATATTGACTGCCCGCACGTCAGCCTGCGCCGACATGCCGTAAGTGATGAACTTGCGGCCCTGCAGGTGGCTGATCAGCCCCTGCACTTCAGGGTGGTCCACACACAGGATCGCCGCGCCGTAGAAGGGTACCCGGTCCAGGAACTGCTTGAAGGCTTCTTTTTCGGCGTCGAACGTGCCGTAGAAATCCAAATGCTCAGCGTCCATGTTGGTGACCACGGCAATGGTGGCCGGCAGCTTGACAAAGGTGCCGTCGCTTTCATCCGCCTCGACCACCATCCAGTCGCCCTCACCCAGCACCGCGTTGGTGCCGTAGCTGTTGATGATGCCGCCGTTGATCACCGTGGGGTCAACCTTGGCGGCTTCAAGCACTGCCGCCACCATCGAGGTTGTTGTGGTCTTGCCATGGGTACCGGCAACCGACACACACCACTTCAGGCGCATCAGTTCCGCCAGCATTTCCGCCCGGCGCACCACAGGGATTGTCCGCTCCCGCGCGGCCATCACTTCCGGGTTGTCAGCCTTGATCGCGGTCGAAACCACAAGCACTTGGGCATTTTCAACATTCTCGGCGCACTGGCCAATCTTTACATTGATGCCCATGTTCTGCAGGCGCTGCACATTGGCGTTTTCGCTGATGTCAGACCCCTGGACGCTGTAGCCCAGGTTGTGCATGACTTCTGCGATGCCGGACATGCCAATGCCGCCGATGCCTACAAAATGAACCATGCCAATGTCGAACGGGATGCCCTTCATTTTGCCAACTCACTTTCTTCACTGATACTGATAACAATGGAAGCCAGGCGTTCGGCAGCATCGAGCCGCGCGACCGTGCGCATGCCTTCAGAGGCATCCCTGAGGTCGCTCATGTCGGTCAACAGATGCGCCAGTTTTTCTGCCAGGGCTTCCGGTGTGAATTGGTCTTCTGGCATCACCCAGCCGCCACCCGCCTCTTCAATGGCCCTGGCGTTCGCGCTTTGATGATCATCAGCCGCAATCTTGAGCGGCACCATGATGGCAGGACGGCCCATGGCAGCCAGTTCCGAAATCGTGGACGCACCAGACCGGCAGATCACCAGCTGGGCCCGCAAAAGGAGGGCACCGACGTCGTCAAAATAGTCCTGCACACGGGCGCGAACGCCCATATCCTCATAGGCTGCGATCACCCGGCCCACATCTTCCGGGCGTGCCTGCTGGGTCATCTCGATCCGCTGGCGGATGTCTTCTGGCAATAAAGCAAGTGCCGCTGGCACCACGTCCGACAGGATGCGCGCGCCCTGGCTGCCACCGATCACAAGAATGCGTACATCGCCGAACCCCAGTGGCACGGCATAGGCAATATTGGAAAGCTTGGCGATCAACTGACGAACCGGATTGCCGGTGACTTCCGTGTAGGCGCCCACAGGCACCTTGGCCGTGTCCTGGACGGACAGCGCCAGCACGCGCGCGTCTTCCGCCACAAAGCGGTTCACGCGCCCCAGCACGGCATTCTGTTCATGCAGGACAAAAGGAATCTTGAGGCTGCGGGCGGCCAGGACGGCAGGCAGGCTTGGGTAGCCGCCAAAGCCCACTACCACCGTTGGCCGTGTCTTCTTGAAACGGCGCCGGACCTGCAGCGTGCTTTTGATGATGCTCAGCACCGACTTGGCCTTGCCCAATAGCCCACCACCCATGTGGCTGGCGGTGTTGAGCACATAACGGTCCACATCCACCAGCGCATTTGAAATGCCGTTGCCGCGTTCGTCTGTCACCAGCGACACCTGGTAACCATCGCGCACCAGAACGTCAGCAACGGCTTCCGCCGGCATCATATGCCCGCCGGTGCCGCCAGCTGCCAGAACGATATTTGGTGCACGCATCAACATTACTCAGCGGCCCTCCACCCCATGGGGTCAGATCCCGCACGGATAAAGCGGTTACGTTTCGTCAGCGCCAGCATCATGCCCATGCCGATTGCAAGCGCCAGCATCGACGACCCGCCATAGGAAATGAACGGCAGCGTCATGCCCTTTGAAGGCAGAAGCGCCAGATTCACACCCACGTTAATCAGCGTCTGCAAGCCGAACTGCATAATCAGCCCCGCCGCAGCCAGAAGCCGGAAGGGGTTTTCCTCTTCAAGAAGATGCGCAAGCCCGCGTACCACGATGCCCGCGAATAGCACCAGGAGGAGCACACAGGCGATGGCGCCAAACTCTTCGCCAACCACGGCGAAAATATAGTCCGTGTGGGCGTCCGGCAGGTGCAGCTTCACTGCGCCCTCGCCCGGGCCCTTGCCCAGCATGCCGCCCGCTTCAAAGGCTTCCATGGCCTTGTCCGCCTGATAGGTGTCACCGCTTGCCGGGTTGATGAACCGGTCGATCCGGCTGGCCACGTGCGGCAGCAGCGCGTACCCAAGGCCAAGCCCCAACACACCCACGCAGCCTGTCAGCACCATCCACATCATCGGCAGGCCCGCGAGCGCCATCTGGGCAAACCAGACCGTGCTGATCAGGATCGTCTGGCCGAAGTCCGGCTGCAGGATCAAGAGGCTGACCACCAACAGGTAAAGCCCGAAGGCCACCTGCTTCGCCGGGATTTTTTCGTCAGAGAAATGCGACGACAGCACCCAGGCCGTGGAGACAATGAAGAAAGGCTTCATGAATTCGCTGGGCTGCAGCGTGTAGCTGCCGATCTGCAGCCACCGGGTCGCGCCCTTGATTTCGGGCCCGACCACCAGGGTCGCGATCATCAGCAAAAGCATTACCGGCAGGCCAAGCACCGCCATGCGGCGCACCATGGTGGCGGACATCAGCGAAACGGTGAACACGGTTCCCAGCCCAAGCCCCATGAACACGGCCTGGCGCTTGACGAAATGCATGGCGTCAAGGCCAAGGCGTTCCGCCACCGCGGGGCTCGCCGTCAGCGTGAGCCAGATACCGACCCCCGCAAGCGCCAGCACCAGCGCCAGCATCCAGCGGTCCACCGTCCACCACCAGCGGGACAGAACGGAATTGTCGGTGCGGGAAAAGGCGATCATTTGGCATCTCCCTGCATGAGCGCACGCACCGCAAGGCGGAAGGCCTCGCCGCGGGCTTCAAAATCAGTGAACTGGTCAAAGGCCGTACAGGCCGGCGACAGCAGAACCACGTCACCGGGTTCGGCGTCAGCTGCCGCCTTCTGAACCGCATCGGTCATGTCGCGGCAGTCCACGTATGGAACGGTTTCTCCAAGGTCATGCACCAGCGCGTCGGCGGCTTCGCCAAGCAAGTAGGCTGTTTTGACTTCCCCCACAAATGGCAGCAGGCCCGCGAAGGATTTGTCCTTGGGGCGGCCACCCGCGATCCAGCGAATGTTGCGGAAGGACGCCAGCGCCCGGCTGGCAGCATCCACATTGGTTGCCTTGGAATCGTTGACATACCTGACGCCGTCATGCTCACCGATCAGTTCCTGCCGATGGGCAAGTCCAGGGAAGCTTTTGAAGGCTTCGAAGATTGCGCCAGCATCCAGTCCAAGCGCACGGCCTGCCGCATAAGCTGCGGCTGCGTTCTGCCAGTTGTGAGCACCCTTGAGGGTCGGCAGGGCCTTCAGGTCACCCACCACTTGCTGTTTGCCGTCGGTGTCATCAATCAGTTGGCCGTCTGCCGCATAAATGCCGCCCGGTACCTTGCCGGTGCTGGAGATGCGAACAAGGGGTGCATCCAGACCAGCGGCCAGTTCTTTCGTGGCGTCTTCATCCTGCCCCACAATCGCGACCGCATCCTTGCCCTGCATGTCAAACAGGCGCTTCTTGGCGGCTGTATAGCCCGCCATGTCACCGTGACGGTCCAGATGATCCGGCGTCAGATTCAGAAGGACCGCGACATCCGCCTTGAAATCCCGTGTCAGGTCCAGCTGGAAGGATGACATCTCGAAAACATACACGCCGCCTTCCGCGAGCGGATCAAGCGA
>JBNKYQ010000230.1:0-4571 GCA_050300975.1 Kordiimonas sp. | reverse complement strand
TGTTCATGGTTCAGTTTTCCTGCAATAGGTGGCTCATACCGCCGTTTGCGGCGGCTTATACAGAGTTTCCATTGGAATTGCCAGCTTGAAGCGTGAGGTGAGGAGAGGGCCAGGGGCAGGCTTTTGTTCAACGCGCAGATTTGGCTGACGCAGTTGTCCCTTAAAATGCATGATCTGAATTAGGCGCGCAGGCCTTTTCAAAGACGATTATTTGGCTATGATGGCCCCGTTTTTCCGGGGAGCCTGTATGCGCGTACTATCTGTGATCTTTTCCATTTGTCTGTCGGCCGCAGTGGCCCCTGCAGGCAAGGCAGCAGACCTTGACGGGGTGTGGCAGACAGACGGCTATGGCTATCTGTTTGATGTCAACGGCAGCGATGTTTCCATCTATGAAACCACAGCGATCAGCTGCCTGCCAAGTGGCCTCACCCCGGGCAAGCTTGAGCCGCGCGACGGGGGCGCGGCTGAGGCCAGCTTCCCGGTTGCCATCCCGGGGTTCATTGACGCCCATATGGAAATCTGGCCGGCCGACAAGGAAAGCCGGCGGTTTCACCGCACGGACACCAACACTTTCATGACCGCGCACAGGCTTGATGCCCTGCCTGCCGCGTGTGAAGCAGAGGCGCCCGCGACGCCCATGGACACAGCGGCTGTGTTCGTTGAAACCTTTAAGGCGCACTATCCTTTCTTCGGGGAAGGGCAGGACGCGTGGGAATGGCCTGCCGCTGACACCTTCGCTACTGAACAACAGTTGTTTGACTATCTGACCGGCCTGATGGCCCCGCTTGAAGATGCGCACACAGCCCTTGTGGCCCCAAGCCTGGACGCCCTGTATTTGGGGGCCGAGGGCGCGACAAGGTCCGCGCCGACCGAGCGCCGCAAAGCTGGGTTCGAGATTGTTGACGGCACTTACCTCCGTAGCCCGCTGGCAACCTATTGCCGGGGAATGCTGGGGTATGCCGAACTGCTGCGCGGCGTAGGGTACCTGCGGGTTCATGGCTTCACCGGCTTCAGTGAAGCAGACACGCCGGAAGCCAATATGGCGGCATTCGAACGCGCGCTTGATGATTTTTTTGACCCGATCCACGGCCTGGCCGGGTTGGTGATTGACCTGCGCGACAACATGGGTGGCTCTGACGTACTTGCTGTCGCGCTTGCCCGCCGCCTGGCTGAAGAGGATTATGTCGCCTACACCAAACAGGCCTACAAGGGCGGCGCGATCGAGGCCAGCTGGACTGAGGGCACAGCAACCTGGGTGCAGGCCAGCCAGCGCGAAAGCTTCTGGGGGCCGGTGATCGTGCTCACGGGGCCGGATAGCATGAGTGCGGCTGAGACCTTCCTGATGGCGCTGATGGACCGGAAGCCTGAAGTGACGCGGATTGGCGACAACACACGCGGCGCGTTCGCAGACATGCTGCCGCGGGCTCTGCCGAACGGCTGGCTGTTTGCGCTGCCCAACGAACGCTATCAGGACGGGGCGGGCATCAGTTATGATCGTACCGGCATTCCGCCCCATATCCGGGTGTCTGTGTTTTCCGAGGAAGACCTGGCGGCGGGCCGGGACAGCGCCCTTGATGCTGCGCTCAAGCTGCTGACAAGTGAAGCGCGCTAATACTGGTTGGGCTTTTCTTGCCGCCTCCGGGCGGGTATCATAGCCGGAAAACGGGGACGTGTGTGACCATCAAGCTGACATGGACGGACAAGAGTGTTGAAGTGCATGTGGACGGGGATTTCCCGAACCAGATGGTGGCGCTGAACAAGGCCATTACCGGTGATCCCCGCCACAGACACATCAGCTGCATGCTCATCAATGTGCTGGACGCCGACCATTTCTATGCCGATGACCATCTGGTCAACACCATGGCTGAGATGGATATCATGGCCTATGACGGCGCGCCCAGGATGCGGCTCGCCGTCGCGACCGACAATGCCAAGATGGCAAAGATCGTTGAAACCTACGCAGCCCACTATCAACGCCTGAAACCGGGCGCGGTTGTCTATAAGGTGTTCTCGAGCCTCGCCGAGGCCCGCGCCTGGCTTGCTGAATGAGTGAATGGAATCTGGAGTATGCCCCACGATGGACAGTAAAGAGTTTCGCAAGAACGCGCATGACGTGATCGACTGGATTGCCGACTATATGGACGGTGTGCGCGATTATCCCGTGCGGGCCCAGGTAGCCCCGGGTGAGGTGCGGGCAAAGCTGCCCGACACGCCACCCGTTGCCGCCGAAAGCTTCGATCAGCTGATGACGGATTTCAAGGATATCATCCTGCCCGGCGTGACCCATTGGCAGCACCCGCGCTTCTTTGCCTATTTCCCCGCCAACGTCTTGCCCGAAAGCCAGCTGGCGGAAATGCTGATCAGCGCCATGGGCATCAATGCCATGCTGTGGGAAACCAGCCCGGCGGCTACGGAACTTGAAGAAGCCATGATGGCATGGCTGAAGGATATGCTGGACCTGCCGCGGGCATGGTCAGGCGTTATCCAGGACACAGCCTCAAGCGCCACTTTCTGCGCGGTGTTGGCGGCGCGCGAACGCGCTACCGACTGGAAGGTCAATGAAACCGGCTTGCAGCACGCGCCCAAGATGGCTTTCTACACGTCGGCTGAGGCGCACAGTTCGCTTGAGAAAGCGGTGAAGATGGCGGGGCTTGGGCGGGCGTCGATCCGCCTTGTGCCAACAGACAAAGACCACGCCATGCAGCCCACGGCGCTTGCCGCCATGATGGAAGAAGACCGCAAGGCGGGCATCATTCCGGCCATGGTGATGGCGACAGTGGGGTCCACCAGCGTGGGCGCGGCTGATCCCTTGAAGGCCATCGGTGTGATCGCACGGGCAAACAAGGCCTATTTCCATGTGGATGCGGCCTGGGCCGGCAGCGCCATGATGTGCCCGGAATTCCGCTACCTGCTGGACGGTGTTGAAGGCGCGGACAGTTTCGTTTTCAACCCGCATAAATGGATGGGGGTGCAGTTCGACTGCACGGCCCATTTTGTGCGCGACAAGGACACGCTGGTGCGCACGCTGACCATCCTGCCTGCCTACCTTGAAACACGCGAAGGCAGCACGGTGACCGACTATCGCGACTGGGGCGTGCAGCTGGGCCGCCGCATGCGGGCCTTGAAGCTCTGGTTTGTGATCCGCCTGCGCGGCATTGAAGGCCTGCGCGCCATGTTTAGGGGCCACGTGGCTTGGGTGCAGGGTTTGGCGACGGTGATCCGCGAGACGGAAGGGTTTGAGCTGGTCACCGGCCCGAATTTATCGCTTCTGACCTTCCGGCTTTTGCGCGCCGGATTGGACGCGGAAGAGCTGGACACCCTGACCGAAAAGCTTCTGACGGCCGTCAACGATGACGGCTTCACCTACCTGACTCGCACGGTGGTGGATGGCCGGCCTGTGATCCGTTTTCAGGTAGGCCAGGTGCAGACAACCAGAGACGACGTGATGGCCGCCTGGGCAAGGGTGGTTGAGCTTTCGGAAAGCCTGTAAGGCATTTCTTAGGGTTTGGCTTGCTAAGCTGCGAACAGGGCCAATGGAGACTGTTTAGGTGAAATATTTTGCATGTCTATTGCTGACGGGGCTGCTGCTTTATGCGCGGCCCGCGCTTTCTGTGGACATGGTCATCTACACAGAAAATTACGGGGATTTTAATTCGGCAGACGAAACTGGCCGTGTGGTTGGCCCGGCTGCCGACCTGATCCGGCAAGTGATGGACGAGACGGGGCTTGAGTATGACATCAAGCTTGTTCCCTGGAACCGGGCCTACACGCTGGCGACCAAGCTGGATAATGCCCTGGTTTATGCCATGCTGCGCCAGTCTGAGCGCGAGGCCAAATTCCATTGGCTGGTACCGGTTTTCGAGACCCCGCTTTACCTTTATGGCAGGCCAGATGAAACGCGGCCAATCACTTTCGAAGCGCTAAAGAAAGGCCTCTATACCGCGGCCTGCATGCTGGGAGATGCCTCCTGCCTGATCCTGCGTGATCTGGGCATGCCGGAAAACAAGATTTTCGAAGTCGCCGACTCTCACCGCGGCGAAACCAAAGTAGTGGCATCTGGGCGCGCAGATGTTTTCATCGCGCAGGAACTGCACCACATTGAAGACGGCAAGCTCGTGATGGACCCGGACTTCAAGAAGCTTGAAAAACTGCCAAGCGTTCAGCGTTTTTACCTGGCTGCGGGCAAGCAGGTCAGGCCTGAGTTTGTTGAGGCCATTCGCCAGGCCTATGGGCGTCTCAAGGAAAGCGGTCGCCTGCTGTCCGTGCATCCCGACCATTAGGCGCCAATGCTGCCGCAAAATTGCCTCGCATTTAAGGCGCTTCCGCACAATCTGGCCTTCGGCCTGGCCTATAGCATTTCTGCCATCATTATGATCGCCCTGGCTGCTGCCATGTTCCTGACCCGGCGGGTTGACTGGTACAAGTCCGGGCGTGGGGCCGGATAACTGTTGGTGATCGAGAAAAAGGGGCAGGCTTTGGTGTGCCTGCCCCTCAACTATTCTAGTGGGTATTTTAGCGGCTGTAGCCTGCTTCCTCCACCGTGGCCGCCTGCGCGCGCAGGCGTTTCACGG
>JBNKYQ010000229.1:0-4583 GCA_050300975.1 Kordiimonas sp. | reverse complement strand
CGGCACGCGTACCCACAAGGCCAAACCCAAGCCGAAAATGTATTGAGATGAGCGAAGATTTTGATGGAGATTTCTTACATAATCTCCCAATGGCATTGGTACCAAAAAAGAGGATTGCGCTGGAAGCAATCAGCTTTTCTTTGGATTCTATTGAGCAGTCTTATACTAGGCTTATTAACATACTTTCGACCTATCAAAATATTCAACAGCTACAGAAGATGCAGCGGTCTGACCGAATTAATGTTTTTTCTGGGATATGGTCCATTATAGACAATGGTCATGCCATTATACAGCTAATGCATGGCGCAGAAAAAAAGACTCAGCAAGATAAGGAAATGAAACTTGATGTTCTTGTTGAAGCAGTCGAGTCCGAAACGAACAGAGCTGTAGTATCTTATAATGCAAGCTATGGGCGGACGGTCGGAAGCCTTAGAAATCAAATGGATCACTTAAGTGGAAACTTGAATAAGCTCTCCAATAAGAAAGCTAGTCAAGAACCTCTTTTTGGAACTCTATCATATATTCTCAGTGATGCTGCGACCTGCGGTGCTGGAGAATTTGACGTTGTTGCGATAGCTAGTACTGGATTTACGAGGGACAGTCATAAATTTAGCCTCCTGAACCCTGCGGATATCAGGCGAAAAAGCATCTATCATCCGGTAGACCACATACAGTTCTCTGCTTTCGACAGCGTAACAATCAGTATTACCGATTTAGTTGAGGACTCCTTGAATCTAAGGAAAATACTCAACACAGATCTTGCTTCAAATATTGCGTCCAGCTTGAGAAAATATGCTGAGGAAAATAATCTTAAAGAAGCAGATGTTTTTCAAACGCTGCCTGGGGAGTTCTTTGGCGGAATGCGTGTCAAGATGATGAGTGCAGATGACATGGATGGGCCCAAGGTCGAATAAAATTTGGTAAGAGTATGAACCGCGAAGACTTCGACACTTATTGCAAGAGCTTGCCTGCCACGACGAACGTGGTGCAGTGGGGCAATTCATCCGTCTGGAAGGTGGGCGGAAAAATCTTTGCCATATGCTCGCACTGGGGCCCGGTGGACCGCGACTGCGTCAGCTTCAAATGCACCGACCACAGCTATCAGGTGCTGTGCGAACTACCGGGCGTGGTGCCCGCGCCGTACCTTGCGCGCGCCAAATGGGTGCAGGTGCAATCCGATGAGACGCTCACGGACGAGGATATCAGAAGCTATATCGCGGATGCCCATGCCATCATCGCCGCCAAGCTGACGAAAAAGCAGCAACAGGACCTGGGCCTGATCCCTGCCTGAAGGCTCGGGGCCCTTTTGGCAGGAAAGCATAACAGGCTGGCAGGGCAGGAGCAGGGGTGTCTGCTATAGTCCCGCCAACCTTATGGAGGCTGGCCCATGAAATTCATTGACCCAAAAACATACAAGGCTGACCGGGCGTGGGGCGCCATGGATGTGGCGACGGTTGAAGGTGCGGGCGTGCGCCTGCACTGGACCGACACGCCCTACAAGTGGCACGTCAATGACGGGGAAGAGGTGTTCGTGGTGCTGGACGGTGTTGTGGACATGCACACCAAGGACGCCTCTGGCGCAGTGACAGTTACCCGCATGGAGGCGGGTCACATCTATCACGCGGGGCTTGGTGACGCCCATGTCGCGCACCCCCTGGGTGAAGCGCGCATCCTGGTGATCGAGAAGCCGGACAGTATCTAGCGGCTAGTTCCCGCCGGGCGTGCCCTCAAGCTCGGCTATGAGGGCTGCGACGCGCGTCTTGGCATGGTCGCCTAGGTGAGTCAGGCGCTGGTCAGCTTCCGACAGGCGCGCCAGGTACGCCAGCAAATAGTCATGAGGGACGGCTACGGTGAAGGGGTAGGCCCCATGTGATGCTGAGCGCACGTCAACGCGGAGCGCTCTGCCAGCCTTCACCGCGGCCATGATGTCCTCCAAGCCCAGACGGATAATATATTCTTCGAAAAAGGAAGCGTAATAGGGCGCATTGTTGCTGTAACGGTCCACCAGGGTCAGCCTTCGTCCCGCGCCGTCCAGCGAGGCCCAGCGGTAGTTTTTCCACCAGCCGAGGCGGTTGGCATAGGCTTCCGCCGTTGCGTTCCGGGCATATAATTCATCCTGGTCCACTACGTCGGAGAATTTCACCGTAAGGTATATCTGTGGGCTGAGGGTGCCGGACGCGGGGTCATAATAGGTGCGGATGAAATAGCCCACATGGCCGCCGTTGCTGCTGAGCGCGAGAATGGCTTCCGACGTGCTGATGCTGTCATCGGCGCCGCGAATGCGCAGCCGGCTGTTGCCTGGGTCGCGGAAGATGCCGGTCTTGTTATAGACAGCCTGAATGTAGGACAGCTGCTGTGTCGCAGCTTTCCGAGCCTTTTTCAGGCGCTTGGCCTCCGCCTTTGCGCGCTTCTTTTCTTCCCGAAGGCGCGCTTTCTCTGCCTTTTTCTTGGCCTTCAGCACGGCCTTGAAACGCTTTTTCTCATCGCGGGACAGCGATTTGGTGTCGACCGTCTGCAGTTCCGAGACCGTCATCTCTTCAAACGATTTGGCAGGTGTATCGGCCACCGACGGGCCGGACAAAAGGCTAACAAGAACCGCAAGCGCAAACAGCTGTTTCATGACATTTCCCCATCTTGGATGATGGGAGAGTATCAAGAACAAAAAGAGAACACAATTAAATTGTGGGAATGCAACCCAGGGGCTGCATTCAGGTGCCCGCCTTGGCTCGCAGGGCGGCCCGCAGGCGTTCCACCAGCTTTTTGTCATCGTCAGGCAGGTAGCCCTCTTCGGCGGCGCGGGCGAAATATCCCACCAGATAGCCGAACGGGATTTCGAGCTGCATGTCGTCCGAGACTTCCGAATGCAGGGTAACGCTGATGCCGCTGCCCACGCGAACCGGCGCGAACAGGTCGTTGGTCGTGACCGGAATTTCAAGCTCCTCGGTCGCACCCATCCGGGCTTTGCTCGTACGGCCTTCAAGCGTCATGACAGCGAGGTCAATCGGTGTTGTCTTTTTCTGGTACCGAACCGAATAGCCGTTCCACTGGTGCTTGCGGGCACCCAACGTGCGCCGGCGCGAGGCGGGCAGCAGCGTAGTGTCGTCCTCGACTGCTTCAGAGCCCGTGGTTTCCACCATAATCCAGGATGAGGTGGCGCCAGTGGCTGCGTCGCGGTGGGTCGCCAGGTAATATTCGATAATGCCGCGCCGCCCCAGGATCATGAAATTCCTTGCGCTCAGTGACTGGCCGCGAGCTTTCCTGCTTGTGTTATCGGAGCCGTCGCGGAATTTGGTCAGCCGGTAGGCGCGCTCAGCCATCTTGTGCATGTCTTTGAAGCTCAGTACCGCCGCGTCTTCGGCAATGGCCTCGTGCTTCAGTGGCTGCAGCGCTATCAGGCAAAGCGCCAGCGCCAGAAGAAGTGTCCGTTTCATGAATTGTCCCCCGTCGTGTCTATCTGTTGTCAGTCGATGCCGTTAATCGTGCTGCGGCGCTCGAGCTGCATATTGTCTTTCCACACCCCGTGCAGTTTGCCGATGCGTTCGCGCACGCCGAACACGCGGAACCCGCAGGCTTCATGAATGGCGCGTGAGGCCTTGTTTTCCGGAAAAATGCCTGCCTGCAGTGTCCAGAGGCCCAGTTCTTCAGCACGGTCGATCAACGCGTTCAGAAGTGTCTTGCCCACGCCCTTGCCGCGCGCGTCCTCGCCCACATAGATGCTGACTTCCGCGACCCCGCCATAGACGCAGCGGTCCGATACCGGCCACAAGATCGCCCACCCCAGGATGCGGCCGTCTTCCACGGCAACCAGCGCGCTGCGCTTCACGCTTTTGCCCTCAAAATCTGCCTGCGCCTTGGGCGTCGTCTCGAAGGTGGCGAGGCCCGTTTTGATGCCTTCCTGGTAAATGCGGTCCACATCGGGCCAGTCAGCGGGCTGGTAGTCGCGGGTTGAAATCATCTGCGAACACTCCTTGATCGCAGAAAATCTACAGCCGAAGCAAGGACGCGGGCAAGCGGCAAGTTGCCTTGAATAGATGATCAGGCTTCATGCACGAGTTCAGGAGGAGCGGCTGTCCGTTCGCTGCAGCGCACGGCGGATGAAGCCGGGCAGGCGCGGGGTGATGTGCCGGATTTTGCCGTTGGCCACCGGGAAACGACCGCGCACACGCCTGATCCAGCGTCTGAGGGCCGGGTTGAAGGCGGCGACGGCAAGCCCAAGCGCGATCAGGATCACGCCTGTCGGCAAGGGCAGGGGCAATGTGATGAGGCCAACAGCCAGCAGGAGGATGGCCAGGGGCAGGGCAACCCATTTCAGCAGGCGTACGCGCCTTCTGGCCCGCATGGGGGAGGGTGGTTTCATTTTCTTAACCGGCTCTATACACAGATAGGCACTGTTCATGCCGGTGAATTATCTCATAATTATGACTGTGGGCCTTGGCTGTAGCATTTTTCTGCATCCTGTGGCCTATTCAATACAGAAACTGATGAAGGGTAAGGGGAAAATGATGGAAAACGCACTTTTAGGCCCGGTTCTGGGGCAGGTTGGGGTGACATTCCTGGCATTTATTACGCTGTTTATGCGGCGG
>JBNKYQ010000228.1:0-4600 GCA_050300975.1 Kordiimonas sp. | reverse complement strand
CGCGCGACATATGGCTGGCATCAACGGCGCTGGTTCAACCGAGTTCGGTGAACAGAAAGAGCCGGTTGTTGGCCTGATCACCGAATGGGTTCGCGAAGACGGTAGCGTGGAACAGCGCACAGAAGACACGGACCTTGGTGGCACCATGCGCCTGGGTGCCTATCCAGCGGTTCTGAAGGAAGGCTCCCATGTTGCCGAAGTTTACGGCAAGACCGAGATCGAGGAACGCCACCGTCACCGCTATGAGGTGAACATCGGTTATGTGGAACGGCTTGAGGAAGCTGGCGTACTGTTCTCCGGCATGTCGCCAGACGGCGAGCTTCCAGAGATTATGGAAATCCCGGGCCACCCATGGTTCATTGGCGTTCAGTACCACCCGGAACTCAAGTCAAAACCGTTCGATCCGCATCCGCTTTTCGCCAGCTTTGTTGAAGCGGCGCTCAAGCAGTCACGTCTGGTATAAAGCCGGATACACTATGAATTCAGGGAAGGGGGCTTTTCGGCCCCCTTTTTGCATATATACTCCAGAATAAGTCTGATGCGGTAAAATATGCCGCGCAGTTGAGGAATTATACATGCTGAGAAAACTGATATTTTCCCTGGTGATGGCCTGTTTGTCGGCTAGTTCTGTGGCGGCAAAATCGCCTGAGGAACGAAAGCAAGAGACGTCAGATGCGGTGCTCTACTATCTGGAAACGTTCCGCTCAGTAGATGATGAACAGGCCCTTGCCAAGGCCTATTCCGGCATTGCCCGTACATGGGAAGACTACAGCAAGTTTGCTAATTCAGCGGTGCCGATTGTTTGGGATTTTGCGCTATTGCGCGCCAGGGCGGCGACAGCCGCGCGGGACCGGAAGCACGTGGCAGAGGCCTGGCAGACGGTTCTCAAGCTCAATCAGGGTCCTAACAACGATGATCGCCTGATGAACCTCAACATTGAAGCGGCGCATGCTGCGGCCAAGGTTGAGCAGTATGACGCCGCGCGCCAGTTTTTCGCAGCCGCGCGGGCCTTCAGCTTTACCCGCGGCGAGAATTCAGACAGCTCACGCCTGTACCTGCGTATCCGCGAACTTAGCATCCTGGGCGGGGCGATGGATTGGCGCAGCCTCAAGGATGCGCTTTTTGATATGCGGGGCTTTTCGGAAAAGTTCCCCATGTGGTCCCTGTCGCGGCTTGAAGCGGTTCTAGCGGAAACCGAGATCCGGCTCGATTTCCAGCCGGAAGAGACGGACAAGCGAGCTGATCTTTCGCGCCTCAAGGCTGAGATCACGCTGATCGCGGATGGTCTTGCAGAGCATCTGCCCCCTGACTATCTGGCCCGCGTGCGTAAGGTCTATTACGCACTTGAGGACAACTATAACCTCTGATTAAGGCTTGCCGTAGCCCAGCAGAACTGCAGCATAAATATCAATCGCATCCCAAAGGTTTTGGATGCGCATATTCTCGTTGCGTCCATGCTGGTTGTTGTCGTGATTGGCAATGGGCAAAATCATGATCGGCATATCCGGGAACGTATCTTCAAAAAGATAGATAGGCAGGCTTCCGCCCATGGTCGGCGTTAGAAGCGTTTGGGTGTTGTCGATGCCGTTCAGAATGGTGACCAGTTTTTTCGCTTCTTCGCTCCCCAGGTCGCTGCGGTAGGCACGATACCCGCCTGGGCGCCAGTCGGCGTAAAGTGCTTTGCCTGACGCCCGCTCTTCGTTTGTCGGCTGGCGCGTATGGACATCAAAGCCCTGGTCAGCAAAGAAGCGGTTCATTAGTGCTGCCACACGGTCCGGCGTCTGCCCCGGGGCCAGGCGGAAATTGATCGACGCTGTTGCAGACGGCATGATGGTGTTGCGGGATTGGCCACCAACACCGCCACCTTCAAAGCCTTTGACGATGATCGACGGACCCATCACGATCTCTTCCACCCGTTTGCCGCCACCCTCCGTACTGGACAGCATGAGGTCCGCTTTAAGGGCTGTGTCTGTATCTGGAAGAGCATCCACCGCCTGTTGTTCGGCGGCTGTCACCGGGCGTACATCATCCAGGTAGCCCGGGATGGTGATGCGGCCTTCGTCGTCTTTCATGCTGACCAGCAGGCGCATGAGCTGTTCTGACGGGTTGGGTGCCCAGCCGCCATAGTGACCGCTATGAAGCGGGCGCGCGGGGCCATAGGCTGTCAGGTCTGCCGTCATGGTGCCACGAACGCCGAACACCAACTGTCGCTGGCGGCTCTGGTGCATCGGGCCATCGCAGAAAAGCATCAGGTCCGCCGCAAGTTTGTCGCCGTGACGTTCTAGGATTTTGTCAAGGGTAGGGGAGCCGGCCTCCTCCTCACCATCAAGGATCAGCTTAATGTTGACGCTTGGGGCAGCGCCCTTTGTATCTAAAGCGTCTAGAGCTGCCATCAGGGCGATCACTGGCGCTTTATCGTCACCGGCCGATCGGGCGAACAGCCGCCATTCAGGGTCAATAGCTGTCAGGTCGTTCCAGTCAATAACCTTGCCTGATTTCTCCACCAGGCCATCACGCAGCGTCGGTTCAAAAGGTGGCGACGCCCAGTTTTTGGGTTCAACCGGTTGGCCGTCGAAATGGGCATAGATCAAGATTGTCTGGCTGGCACCTGGCGCGCGGCGTTCGGCAATCACATATGGCGCGCCACCTTCCGTGATCACTTGTGATGTAAACCCGCGCTGAGCGATATAGCGCTCGATCCACGCGGCATTGGCCATCATATCAGGGGTGCTGCTGGCCACGTTGGGCAGGCTGAGGAAGTCCCGAAAATCGGACAGGATCTGAAGTTCATTGTCACTTCGAAACTGCCGAATACCATCGTCTGCGCAGGCTGCGCCCACGGAAAGCGCGATGGCCAAACCCGAGGCAATGAAGTGACGGCGGCGATGTGACATGCTTTTTCTCCCTATAGCCGATAGGAAAGTTATCTCCGGCACAAGGATTTTTCCAGTGTGATTAGCTGATCCTTGAAGACTGGGCCTTGCGACAAAGCCCGCGAAAGGGTAACAATCGCGCCGCATAGTTTTTATCCTTTCCCATCTTGAGCGATTAAGGAACAACCCATGAGTGCGATTATCGATATCATTGGCCGCGAAATTCTGGACAGCCGCGGCAACCCCACTGTTGAAGTAGACATCTATCTTGAGGATGGCGGCTTTGGCCGCGCAGCCGTGCCTTCTGGCGCATCCACCGGTGCCCACGAAGCTGTTGAACTGCGCGACGGTGGCGGTCGGTATCGCGGCAAGGGCGTGCTGAAGGCGGTTGAAGCCGTGAACGGCGAACTGTTTGACGCGCTTGTGGGCCTCGACAGCGAAGACCAGCTGGCCATCGACCAGGCCATGCGTGATCTGGACGGCACCGAAAACAAGGGCCGCCTTGGCGCCAACGCCATCCTGGGCGTATCGCTCGCGATCGCCAAAGCCAGCGCGGACAGCCTGGGTCTGCCGCTCTACCGCTATCTGGGTGGCCCCGCAGCACACATCCTCCCGGTTCCGATGATGAATATCATCAACGGCGGTGAGCACGCCGATAACCCGATCGACGTTCAGGAATTCATGATCATGCCTGTGAACGCCGACAGCGTGACCGATGCCATCCGTATAGGCGCAGAAATCTTCCATGAGCTGAAGGACAAGCTCCATAAGGCGGGCCACAACACGGCTGTGGGTGACGAGGGCGGTTTCGCACCGAACCTCAACGGCACTGTTGATGCGCTTGACTTCATCATGAACGCGATTGAAAGCGCCGGCTACAAGCCAGGCGAAGATGTGTATCTGGCGCTTGATGCGGCCTCCACCGAATTCTTCCATGACGGCAAATACATCCTGAAGGGCGAGGGCAAAGAGCTCGATAGCGCTGGCCTCGTTGACTATTACGCCGATCTGGTTGCCAAATACCCGATCATCTCCATTGAGGACGGCATGGCCGAAGACGATTGGGAAGGCTGGAAGATGCTGACGGATCGCATCGGTGACACAGTTCAGCTCGTGGGTGATGACCTGTTCGTGACGAACCCGGCGCGTCTGGCAGAAGGTATCGAGAAGGGTGTGGCCAACTCGATCCTAGTCAAGGTGAACCAGATCGGGACGCTTGCAGAGACCATGCAGGCTGTTGAGATGGCACACCGCGCGCGCTACACCAGCGTCATGTCACACCGGTCCGGTGAAACCGAAGACGCGACCATTGCAGACCTGGCCGTTGCCATGAACTGTGGTCAGATCAAAACCGGCTCCCTGGCGCGGTCTGACCGGCTGGCGAAATATAACCAGCTGATCCGCATTGAGGAAGAGCTCGGCAGCACGGCTGTTTACGCTGGCCGCGCGATCCTCAAGGGCTAATATCCTAACGGTTTAAAGCGCCTCTGCCCGAAAAGACTCGGGCAGGGGCGTTTTCGTTACTTTCCTGATTCCACTCGAAAAAATCTTGTTTTCGGGTGCTTTTTCGCTTGCGTGCCCGATTCGCTTATGAGATGATTCGAATCATGAAGCGAGTCGGAAAAATATCACGTCATTTGAGCCAGGCCTGGTTGGCCGGGGTATGGATCTTTTTGATCGCATATTTCGCCTATCACGCCTTCCAGGGTGACAACAGCCTTGCAGCC
>JBNKYQ010000227.1:0-4611 GCA_050300975.1 Kordiimonas sp. | reverse complement strand
TTCCTCAGGCCGTCGATCATGCGGGTCAGAAGTTCGAACCAGGTTTCCCCGGAATATTGTTCGATCTCGTTTGGGGGCGCGCCTTCTTCCAGAAGGTCGTTGATTCTGCCAAGGGCCCGCAGATCAGCGTCTTTTACCGTTTCCTGCAACACCGCGATTTGGCTTGGTGATGCCAGCGCCTTGAACGTGTCAAAATATGTGCGCTGTTCTGCGACCAGGGCCACGAACCGGTCGCAGAATTCCTGGTTGCGAAATGAGAATGTATAAAACCCCCGGGCGCCGAGCGCGCGTTCCATGCCGACTCGTTCTTTCCATTGAAGGAAATTGGAGTAGGCCGATACCAGGGCTGAGTTATGTCTGGGTTCGCGCTGGGCAAGTTCGATCATGGCGTCGATGGTTGGAACCGTGAACTTGAAGGTATAATTGTTGAGCGCTTGAGTATAGCGCACTTTCATCAATCGAATCTGGTCCCTGACACCGGCCAGTTCATCAAATTTCCGCAGCAGGAAAGTCAGGCGCGCCTCAAAGCTTGGGGGTAGGGCGCTTCGGACGTCGGCTCGTCCCGCAAACGCGCGCAATTCAGATATGGCTTTGTCGACAGCCTTGTTTTGTTCAACGTAACGATTGGCAAATATCTTGCCCAAGCTATCGAGGAGAAGGCCGGCACAGCCGCGTTCACGCTGGATTTTATGCACCACATCGCCGAGCTTGTGCAAAAGCTCCTGTACCAGCTTTGTATTCTGAACCGGCGTGTTCATTTTGCTTCCCCGCATCCCCTGAAGTCGTGGGGCCGACTATCGCATGTTTTGCCCTTCAATCAAGTTAATGCGCTTGAGAAGTACAATTCCAGAACTGCCGCTCCCGTTTATGGGTGGCTTGTAAGTATATGTTATTAAATGTTTTTTATAGAAAAATAAGCCACTTGATATGGATCAAACACGGCTTCCCGACCTGCCCACATAGTAGCGACAACCAAAAGGGCAACAATAGTGTCAGGAGGGAATCGTGACAGACACCCTGGTAACCAAAGGACAAAGCAGGCACGCGCTGACCGCCAGCACTCTGGCTTTCACCGTGTGCTTCGCTGTATGGACGATCTTCTCGATCATCGGGATCAAGATCAAAGCGCAACTGGGCCTATCTGACACCCAGTTCGGTATTCTGGTGGCAACGCCGGTACTGACCGGGTCGCTGAGCCGCCTGTTCCTCGGAATCTGGACCGACCAATATGGCGGCCGGATCGTCTATACCATTCAAATGCTGGCAACAGCGGTGGCGGCATACCTGCTGACACTCGTGACAACATACGAGATGTTCCTGGTGGCGGCCCTTGGTGTTGGCTTGGCCGGCGGCAGCTTCGCGGTAGGCGTTGCATATGTATCGCGCTGGTTCCCGAAAGAACAGCAGGGCACGGCCCTTGGCATCTTCGGCATGGGGAACGTGGGCGCGGCTATTACCAACTTCGGTGCGCCGATGCTTCTTGTTGCCGTGGGTGGTGCCTGGCAGGGTGTTGCCCAGATCTATTCCATCATTCTGGCGATCACGGCTGTTCTGTTCTTCCTGCTGACGAAGGACGATCCGATTCACGCGGAGCATAAGGAAAAAGGCCACAAGCATCCCAGCTTCACGGAGCAGCTTGAGCCGCTCAAGAACCTGCAGGTATGGCGGTTCTCGCTTTACTACTTCTTCGTGTTCGGTGCCTATGTCGCGCTGGCACTATGGCTGCCACGTTATTATGTGGGTGCGTATGGCCTGCCTCTCGGCACCGCCGGTATCCTTGCGGCAAGCTATGCGCTTCCAGGCTCCATCTTCCGGGCGCTTGGTGGGTACCTGTCTGATCGGTTCGGCGCCCGCGCGGTGATGTACTGGACCTTCATTGCCTGTGTAGTCTGCACCTTCGTCATGTCCTACCCAGCCACCGACTACACGGTTGCGGGCATCCAGGGGCCGATTGCGTTCAATATCACCATCCCGCTGCCGCTTTTCGTGACGCTGACCATCATCCTGGGCTTCTTCATGTCGCTTGGTAAGGCTGCGGTCTACAAACACATCCCGGTCTACTACCCAGGCCATGTGGGGTCCGTAGGCGGCATGGTGGGCCTGATCGGCGGCCTGGGTGGCTTCGTGCTTCCCATCGTGTTCGGCATCATGAATGACGTGATCGGCGTCTGGACCAGCTGCTTCATGCTGCTGACCGTGCTGATCGCCATCGCACTTACCTGGATGCACTTCGCGATCCAGCGGCTTGAGAAGAAACGCATTCCGGAACTGCGTGGTCCACGCAACCTGCCGGAACTCGAAGGCCTCAAAGGCTAGACCCCAAGGATGAGAGAGGCCTCCCGGGGCCTCTCCTCCAGATTACTTAGGGGTCCCGCGAGGCCTCGTTTAGGAGAGTTCAAATGACTGAACAAGCAACCAAACTGGAAGAGAAGGGCCGCGACCTGTATGGCTGGAACCCGGACGATGATGTCCAGTGGGCCCAGACGGGCAAGAAGATCGCTACCCGGAACCTCTGGATTTCGATCCCCAGCCTGCTGTGCGGCTTCGCTGTGTGGCTATACTGGGGCATTATCACGGTTCAAATGCTGAACCTTGGCTTCCCGTTTGAGCAAAGCCAGCTGTTTACGCTTGCGGCGATCGCTGGTCTTTCCGGTGCGACGCTTCGTATCCCCAGTTCCTTCTTCATCCGTATCGCGGGCGGGCGGTATACGCTCTTTCTGACAACCGCGCTTCTGATGATCCCGGCGGTGGGTACCGGCTTCCTGCTGAAGGACCCGAACACGCCCTTGTGGCAGTTCCAGTTGATGGCCCTGTTGTCTGGCTTTGGGGGCGGTAACTTCGCGTCTTCCATGTCCAACATCAGCTTCTTCTACCCCAAGAAGATTCAGGGCTATGCGCTGGGCATGAATGCGGGTCTTGGCAACTTTGGTGTGACGACCATGCAGATTGTCGTGCCGCTGGTTATGACTTTCGCACTCTTTGGCGGCGACAGCATGACACTGCAGAACACATCCGGCACACTGATCGGTAAAATCCCTGCAGGCACTGAAACCTATATCTTCAATGCGGGATGGGTGTGGCTGATCGCGCTTGTCCCGCTGGCGTTTGCTGGCTGGTTCGGCCTTAACAATATTCGTGACGAGCATGTGTCGCCGGATGCAGGCTCTGCCCTGCCGGCCTTTGCCAAAATCCTGGGTATGCTGGCCATTGGCCTCGCTACGGCGACGTTTGGTCTGTGGTTGATGTTGCCTGAAGCAACAGGCGGATCAGGCCTGAATGTCAACAAATGGATTGTGCTGCCGGTGGTGATCGCGCTGACTGTTTTTGCGCTGAAGCTGATCCCCGGCAAAATCCAGACAAACCTGAAGCGTCAGTTCCAGATTTTCGACAATAAGCACACATGGGCGATGACGGTGATCTACACCATGACTTTCGGCAGCTTCATTGGTTATGCGGCTGCGATGGGCCTGGCCATCAAAGTGGTCTTCGGGTTCCAGCACTTGATGGTGGACGGTGTGATGACCCACAATATGGCGAACCCGAATGGTCCGTCAGCCCTGATGTTCGCCTGGATGGGTCCTTTCATCGGCGCGCTTATCCGCCCCATCGGCGGCAGCTGGGCGGACAAGATGGGCGGCGCGAAAGTGACGCAGATCATCAGTGTTGTGATGGTGGCGTCAGCCCTTGGCGTGGCCTACTTCATGAAAGCAGCCTATGCATCCGCATCGCCTGAGGAATATTTCTACCCCTTCCTCGTGCTGTTCATCATCCTCTTTGCCGCCACCGGCATCGGTAACGGCTCCACCTTCCGCACAATCGCTGTGGTCTTCAACAAGGAACAGGCTGGCCCCGTGCTTGGCTGGACCTCTGCAGTGGCGGCTTATGGTGCCTTCATCATCCCGAAAGTGTTCGGCGAGCAGATCAAGGCCACCACGCCTGAATATGCGCTCTATGGTTTCGCCATCTTCTACGGCGTCTGCATCCTCATCAACTGGTGGTTCTACCTGCGTCCAGGCGCGTACGTGAAAAACCCATAAGACAACAGGGCATCCGGAGACAATCCATGAGCAACTTTATCGACAGGCTCTCATACTTCACCAAATCGCCCGAAAAATTCTCGGACGGCCACGGTATCACAACGGGTGAAAGCCGGGACTGGGAGGACACCTACCGGAACCGGTGGCGCCACGACAAGGTCGTGCGTTCCACCCACGGGGTGAACTGCACCGGTTCCTGCAGCTGGAAGATCTATGTGAAAAACGGTCTGGTAACCTGGGAAACCCAGCAAACCGACTATCCGAAAACACGGCCTGATCTTCCGAACCATGAACCACGCGGTTGCGCACGCGGCGCCAGCTACAGCTGGTATCTCTATAGCGCGGCACGCCTGAAGCACCCGATGGTGCGTGGCCGCCTTCTCGAGCTGTGGCGCAAGGCGAAGGCCGAGCATGGTGATCCTGTCGACGCGTGGCAGTCGATTGTCTCCGATCCGAAGAAGACCCGGGAATACAAGCGCGTGCGTGGCCTTGGTGGCTTTGTGCGGGCGTCCTGGGAAGAAGCCAACGAGCTGATCGCTGCGGCGAACGTGTTCACAGCCAAGTAATTTGGCCC
>JBNKYQ010000226.1:0-4612 GCA_050300975.1 Kordiimonas sp. | reverse complement strand
GGATCGCCGCAGCCATGCCGAAGATAATGAAATTATCAACCCGGCGTTGGTCTTTTGGCTCCATCCATTCGTCAGCGTTGAATGTGTCGCCAGAACCATCGCCCAGCTTCACTTCGCAGCCAATTTTACAAGGGAAGCCTTCGGTATCGAAAAGCGTCACTGGACCAGCGCCAGAGTGACCTTCGATCAGTCGTTTCCAGGTGCCGTCTACGCTATCAGAAAGCGGAGACACCATACCCAAACCAGTAACAACGACACGTCTCATCGGTAATCCTTTATTTCTATCATTCAGCCCAAAGTCTGACAGAAATTGAAAAAGGGCAACAGCCTACCAAGCGGCGCGGCTGTTGCCCTTTCTAATAGCAGATTCAGCTTAAGAATTCGCGCTAATAAAGTCGATAGCGTCTTTCACAGTCTGAATTTTTTCAGCTGCGTCGTCCGGAATTTCAATACCGAACTCTTCTTCGAACGCCATAACCAGCTCAACGGTATCAAGGCTGTCTGCGCCCAGGTCGTCGATGAAGCTGGCGGTGTCGGTTACTTTATCTTCGTCAACACCCAGGTGCTCGACTACGATCTTTTTCACCTTATCGGCGATTTCGCTCATTGCTCTTTTCCTCGTATTTAACCCGATAAAAAAAGGGGATTATCCCTTAATCAAAACCCCTTGTTGCGGAAATCCTAGCAATCTGAGCCAGATCGCCCGCATCGAGGGCGCTAGTAACACAGTTTCTTCCCTTTGAGAAGCCTCTGTTATGCTTTTGTGGCCGTAGCCACAAAATCGTGTTTTGGGAAAATCCCAATTAAATCATTGCCAGGCCGCCGTTGACGTGCAGCGTTTGGCCGGTGACATATTTTGCCTCTGGGCTCGCCAAATACAAGACCGCAGATGCAATATCTTCAGGTTCACCCAGCTCGCCCGACGGAATTCCGCTGGTAATGGCGGCTTTCTGGTCGTCGGTCAAGACATCTGTCATAGGCGTGCCAATAAAGCCAGGCGCCACGCAGTTCACTGTGATTCCGCGGCTTGCAAGCTCTGCAGCCAGTGCCTTCGACATACCGATCATGCCCGCCTTGGACGCGCAATAGTTCGCCTGCCCCGGGTTGCCGGTCACGCCAACCACGCTGGTGATATTGACCACTCGACCCCAGCGGGACTTCATCATGCCGCGCATCAGGGCCTTGATGAGGCGGAAAGAAGACTCGAGATTGACCTGCATCACGCTGTCCCACTCGTCGTCTTTCATGCGCATGGCCAGATTGTCTTTGGTGATACCGGCATTGTTGACCAGGATATCCACCCCGCCCATGGCTTCGGCGGCATCTTTCGCCAACTGATCCACGCTCGCGCGGTCAGAAAGGTTCGCGGCAATCACATGCACACGCTCACCAAGTTCTGCTTTAAGCTCTTCAAGTTTTTCAGCACGTGTGCCGGAAATGGCCACTTCGGCGCCGGCAGCGTGTAGACTTTTGGCGATGGCAGCGCCGATGCCGCCGGTAGCGCCCGTTACAAGCGCCTTTTTGCCTTCAAGATTAAACATAATAGTTCCCCTGACTGGCCTTAAAGCGATGCCGTGAAGGCTTCGATGTCGGCCGGATCCTGAATATTCATTGTGTTGAGGTCGCGGTCAATACGGCGCGCAAGGCCAGAGAGCACTTTGCCGGCACCAATTTCAATCATGTCTGTAATACCAAGCGACCCCATGGACGCCACGCTTTCGCGCCAGCGAACCGCGCCTGTCACCTGTTCAACAAGCAGGTTGCGAATCCCCTCTGGCTCGCTCACCGGTGCTGCCAGCACGTTGGCGATCACTGGCACCACGGGGCGCTCGATCGTGACGTCAGCGAGGGCTGCTTTCATCTCGTCGGCCGCAGGCTGCATCAGCGGGCAATGGAACGGTGCGGATACCGGCAGCAGAAGGCCACGCTTGGCGCCCTTTGCCTTGGCGATCTCAATCGCTCGCTCAACAGCTGCCTTGTGGCCCGACACAACAACCTGGCCGTCGGCATTATCGTTTGCCGCGACAACGACCTGGCCTTGGGCAGCTTCTTCGACAACAGCGGCAACATCCTCAAGGCTCAGGCCCAGGATAGCTGCCATGGCGCCCTCGCCCACCGGCACGGCGCGCTGCATGGCCTGACCGCGGAGCTTAAGAAGCCGCGCCGCATCAGCAACAGAGAAAGCCCCGGCAGATGCCAGTGCGGAATATTCACCAAGTGAATGACCGGCTACATGGCTCGCCAGTTCACCCATTTTCAAGCCACCGTCCTCAAGAACGCGGATCACAGCCAGCGAATGCGCCATCAGCGCCGGCTGGGTGTTTTCCGTCAGACGAAGATCGTCCTCCGGGCCTTCCCACATCATTTTGGAGAGATCCTGAGAAAGTGCTTCGTTAACTTCTTCGAAAACTAGACGGGCCGGCTCGAACGCTTCAGCCAAAGATTTCCCCATACCGACATACTGGCTGCCTTGGCCTGGGAATACGAGTGCGCGGGTCATTCATGAACCTCCGATTTGCCTCAAATCTGATGAGGGAATGGCATAGGCCGTAGCGGAATGGCAAGCCTTTAAGGCAAATAATTGCACAAGCCCAAGCTTTCCCTTGCTTTTGAGGCACTCGAGGGGTATAGAGGCGCGTCTCGAGTCTCGGGTTCATCCCTGAAGGCACGGGATTTTGTTAAGGAAAGCTGGAGGCGTCCGTCACTGCGACTGGCGAACAATCAGCACTAAAGGAGCAAAACATGGCTTATTACGAGCATGTTTTCATTGCACGTCAGGACATCACTGCGTCGCAAGTTGAAGGCATTACCGCCGACTTCTCCAAAATCGTTGAGGAGAACGAAGGCAAGGTCGCAAAGACCGAATACTGGGGCCTCAAAAACCTCGCATACAAAATCAAGAAGAACCGCAAGGGTCACTATATTCTCATGAATATCGACGCCCCTCATGCTGCGGTTGCTGAGATGGAGCGTCAGGCTCGTCTGCATGACGACATCCTGCGTTTCATGACCATTCGCGTTGAAGAGCTTGAGGAAGGTCAATCGATCGTTCTTCGCTCCAAAGCCGACAAAGAGCGTCGTGGTCCACGCGGCGAAGGTCGTGGTGAAGGCCGTGGTGACAATCGTGGCGAAGGCCGCGGTGACAAGAGGGAGGCTCGCTAATGGCTGCTCGTCGTCCATTTTTCCGCCGTCGTAAAACATGCCCGTTTTCCGGTGAGAACGCACAATCCATCGACTACAAAGACGTAAAACTGCTGCAGAAGTATGTTTCTGAGCGTGGTAAAATCGTTCCTTCCCGTATCACTGCCGTTTCTGCAAAGAAACAGCGTGAACTGGCGAAGGCGATCAAGCGCGCCCGTAACATCGCCCTGCTGCCGTTCATCGTTCAATAATCGCTCAATCCTAGGAGACATAAAATGGAAGTCATCCTGCTGGAACGTGTCGAGAAACTCGGCCAGATGGGCGAAGTTGTAACCGTAAAGGACGGTTTTGCCCGTAACTTCCTGCTGCCGCAGAAAAAAGCCCTGCGCGCAACTGAAGGTAACAAAGCAGCTTTTGAAGCAGACCGTGCTCGTCTTGAAGCAGAAAACCTTGAGCGCCGTAAAGACGCTGAAGCTGTTGCTGCGAAGATGGAAGGCCTGAAGGTTGTTCTGATCCGTGCTGCCGGCGAAAGCGGTCAGCTGTACGGTTCTGTGTCCAGCCGCGACATCTCTGACGCTGTGACTGAAGCTGGCGTTGCGATCAACCGGAACCAGGTTGTCCTGGACCGCGCGATCAAAACTCTCGGCCTGCACGACGTTGTCGTTCGCCTGCACCCAGAAGTCGCTGAAACTGTTGTTGTGAACATCGCTCGCTCCGCTGACGAAGCTGAGACGCAGTTCAACACCGGTTCTGCCGTAACTGCTGCTGACGTTGAAATCGCCGACGAAGAAGTTGTTGAAGACCTCTTCGAAGACGAAGCGCCAGAAGAAGCAGTTGAAGCTGTTGCTGAAGAAGCTGAAGAGGAAGTAGAAGCCTAATCGCTTCACCCTCACAAACAGTTTAGAAAGGCGGCCCCTGTGGCCGCCTTTTTTATTCCTTACAGGATCACATTGTCGGCGGTCAGCTCATCAAGCGTGACGCCCATGAGAAATATCACCGTTTCGCCGAAACTGACGGTCAGCCCAGAGCCGTTTTCTGATGCCGCCGCCTTCAGCGACGCAAGATCGTCGAAGACTGTGCCTTCCAGCAACAGGATATCCTCTGCCACGTCAAAATCCGTTACGGTGTCGCTACCGTTTGTTGTGGTAAAGGTAAAGGTGTCGGCACCTGTGCCGCCCGTGAGGGTGTCATTGCCGCCGCCGCCCCAGAGCGTGTCATTACCCGCGCCACCGATGACTGTGTCATCGCCCGCTCCATTATACACGAGGTCGTTTCCTGCACCGCCCGTGAGGCTGTCATCGCCGCCGCCGCCATAGAGGGTGTCATCACCGGTACCGCCATTGAGGGTGTCAGCGTCTGCGCCCACACCGCCATACAGTATATCGTCGCCGCCATACCCGAATGCTGTGTCTGCTCCTGTACCACTGCCGATGCTGTCGTCGCCATCTGCGCCGTGGATCAGGTCCTGTCC
>JBNKYQ010000225.1:0-4613 GCA_050300975.1 Kordiimonas sp. | reverse complement strand
GCCGCCGGGTGCTGACCTATGGCGACCTTGAAACATCCGCGACCGGGCCGTTCAAAAAGCTGGACTGTCAGGATGAGTGGACCTTCTGCAGCAACTGACGCTGCCACAGCCTAAAAAACAAGACGCCGCCCTCCCCCTGGAGCGCGGCGTTTTCATTCGTCGTCGGGGCAGCCTTTTAGCGACAGGCGGCCTTCGCCTCCAGGCGGCGCTTGTGCAGAAGCGGTTCTGTATAGCCGCTTGGCTGCTCGCGCCCCTTGAAGATCAGGTCAGCGGCGGCCTGGAAGGCAATGCTGCCGTCAAAGTCTGGCGCCATGGGCCTGTAGGCCGGGTCACCGGCATTTTGCATGTCGACCACAGCTGCCATGCGCTCAAGCGCCTCCGTCACCTGCGCCTCGGTGCATATACCGTGGTGCAGCCAGTTGGCCACATGCTGGCTGGAGATACGGAGCGTGGCGCGGTCTTCCATCAAGCCGACATTGTTGATGTCCGGCACTTTGGAGCAGCCTACCCCCTGGTCAATCCAGCGCACCACATAGCCAAGGATTCCTTGGGCGTTATTATCCAGCTCCCGCTGCACTTCCTCGCCTGACAGGTTTCGCCCGCGCATCAGCGGCACGGTCAGGATGTCGTCCAGGCTGGCGCGTGGGGCGCTCGCGAGTTCCTTCTGCCGGTCAGCCACAGATACCATGTGATAATGCTGGGCATGCAAGGTGGCCGCCGTTGGGGACGGCACCCAGGCGCAGCTGGCGCCCGCTTTCGGGTGACCGATCTTTTCCACCATCATTCTGGCCATCTCGTCCGGCATGGCCCACATGCCCTTGCCGATCTGCGCCTTGCCCATGAGGCCGCACTCAAGCCCGATGTTAACGTTCCAGTCCTCATAGGCCGCGATCCAAGGTTCGCCCTTGATATTGCCCTTGGGCAGGAAGGCAGCCGCTTCCATGCTGGTGTGAAGTTCATCGCCCGTGCGGTCCAGGAAGCCAGTGTTGATGAACACCAGACGGTCTTTCACTGCCCGGATGCATTCCTTGAGGTTCACCGTGGTGCGTCGTTCTTCGTCCATCACACCAACCTTGATGGTGAAGCGCTCAAGCCCCAGGATGTCTTCAACCGCGCCCATGATCTCATTCGTAAGCGCCACCTCAGCCGGGCCATGCATCTTCGGCTTCACGATATAGATGCTGCCCGTGCGGCTGTTGGCGTTTTCGCCCTTCCTCGCAAGGTCATGCAGCGCACACAGGCTGGTAACCAGCGCGTCGAGCAAGCCTTCGGAAACCTCGTTCCCGTCGGTATCCAACACAGCTGGCGTTGTCATCAGGTGGCCCACATTGCGCACCAGCAGCAGGCTACGCCCCGGCAAAGTCATGCTGCTGCCGTCCGCCGCCGTATAGACACGGTCCTTGTTCAAGCGGCGGGTCATCTCCTTGCCGCCCTTGGTGAAAGTGTCGCTGAGGTCCCCTTTCATCAGGCCAAGCCAGTTGCGGTAAACGGTGGTCTTGTCTTCACCGTCAACGGCGGCGACTGAATCTTCGCAGTCCTGGATCGTGGAGATTGCTGATTCAAGCACCACATCCTTGACGCCCGCACCCGACGTGGCGCCCACCGGGTGGTCCCGGTCGATCTGGATATCGATATGCAAGCCGTTGTTCTTGAGCAGCACCGACGACGGCGCATCAGTGCCGCCCTGATAACCAACAAACTGGGTTGGATCTGCAAGGCCAACAACATCGCCTGCGGCTGTCTCCGCCTTCAGCGCACCTGCTTCCACCGTATAAGCTGTCACGTCGCCGTGTTTGGCGCCTGCAAGCGGCACTGCGTCGTCCAGAAACGCAGCAGCTTTTTCAACCACCACAGCACCGCGCGCCGTGTTGTAGCCCGCTGTTTTCTCAAGCCCCGGCGTCTCCGCGATCACGTCCGTGCCGTAGTAGGCGTCATAGAGACTGCCCCAGCGCGCGTTGGCGGCATTCAGGGCAAAGCGGGCGTTCATCACCGGCACCACAAGCTGTGGGCCGGCGATGGTGGCGATCTCAGGGTCTACGTTCTTCGTTTCAATCTTGAAGGCTGGGCCTTCTTCCTCCAGATAGCCAATGTCCTTGAGGAAGGCTTTATACTGGGCGAAATCATAATTCGGGCCGGGGTGTTCCTTGTGCCAGGCGTCGATCTTGGCCTGCAGCTCCTCGCGGTGCTTCAGCGCCGCCTTGGTTTTTGGGCCAAAGGTTCCAACCAGACCGGCAAGGCCAGCCCAGAAGGCTTGCGACGGAATACCAGAGCCCGGCAGAGCCTCATTTTCAATAAAGCTGTGAAGCTCGCTCGCCACCAACAAGCCGTTCTCTTCAATCCGATCCGTCATTTCCATCAACCTCGCTTACATTCGTCAAATCACTGATTACTATACAAAAATATCGTCATGGCACCCGATAATTCGGGCCTTAACATGATAACTGCCGCCCCCTCCAGGCTTTGGAAAGGGCGGCAGCCGTGTCTCGCATTCAGCTACTTAGCCGAACTGGTTCATTGTGTTGTCTTCACCAGCTGCTTTGAGCGCTGCTTCACCAGCGAAATATTCCTTGTGGTCATCGCCCATGTCGGAGCCAGCCATATTCTGGTGCTTCACGCAGGCAATGCCCTGGCGGATTTCTTCGCGCTGAACCTGCTTCACGTAGCCGAGCATCGCTTCATCGCCGAAGTAGCGCTTGGCCAGATTGTCCGTAGACAGCGCAGCCGTGTGGTAGGTCGGCAGAGTGATCAGGTGGTGGAAGATACCTGCGCGCTTTGAACCGTCCCGCTGGAAGGTACGGATTTTCTCGTCCGCAGCCATCGCCAACTCGGTGTCGTCATAGTCAACGCTCATCAGGTTCGCCCGGTCGTAAGCGGATACATCCTTGCCCTCAGCTTCCCACGCATCAAACACCTGCTGACGGAAGTTGAGTGTCCAGTTGAAGGATGGCGAGTTGTTGTAAACCAGCTTGGCGTTCGGGATAACCTCGCGGATGCGGTCAACCATGCCTGCAATCTGCTCAACGTGTGGCTTCTCGGTCTCGATCCACAGGAGGTCAGCACCGTTCTGCAGCGACGTAATACAGTCAAGAACGCAGCGGTCTTCGCCCGTGCCCGGCTTGAACTGGAACAGGTTCGATGGCAGGCGTTTCGGGCGCAGCAGTTTGCCGCCACGGTTGATAACAACGTCGTTGCCCTTCAGATCTTCGGCCGCAACTTCTTCACAGTCGAGGAAGCTGTTGTACTGGTCACCAATATCGCCCTCTTCCTTGGAGTAAGCGATCTGTTTCGTCAGACCCGCACCCAGGCTGTCGGTACGGGTTACAACAATACCGTTGTCCACGCCCAGCTCGAGGAAGGCATAGCGGCATGCGCGAACTTTCGCGAGGAAGTCTTCGTGCGGCACGGTTACCTTGCCGTCCTGGTGACCACACTGCTTCTCATCCGACACCTGGTTTTCGATCTGCAGCGCGCAAGCGCCGGCTTCGATCATTTTCTTCGCCAGCAGGTAGGTCGCTTCCGCGTTACCAAAGCCAGCGTCGATATCGGCAATGATCGGCACAACGTGAGTCTGGAAGTTGTCGATCTTGCTTTGAACTTCGGCTTCAAGCGCCGTGTCGCCAGCCTTGCGGGCAGCATCAAGCTCACGGAAGTAGCCGCCAAGCTCGCGGGCGTCGGCCTGCTTGAGGAAAGTGTAGAGCTCTTCAATCAGCGCAGGCACGGATGTTTTCTCGTGCATGGATTGGTCAGGCAGCGGGCCGAACTCTGACCGCAGGGCTGCTACCATCCAGCCAGACAGATAAAGGTATCGGCCTTTGGTGGTGCCAAAGTGCTTCTTGATCGAGATCATCTTCTGCTGACCGATAAAACCGTGCCAGCAGCCAAGCGACTGGGTGTAGTTGGCCGGGTCAGCGTCATAAGCCGCCATGTCCTTGCGCATGATGTCTGCGGTATAGCGGGCGATATCGAGGCCCGTGTGGAACCGGTTTTGCGCACGCATACGGGCGACTGCTTCGGCGTCGATGCCATCCCAAGTGCCTTTAAAGCTGCTGATCAGCTCTTGAACGTCTTTGATCTCGTCCTGGTAGCTCATGATCTTTTTCCCGTCTGTTTTGTCAAATGGCATCGCGTAATCTCCTCTGCACACTGTCAACCAGCCCCTCGATTGGGCCAGATGAACTGCCTTGCACCGGTGATACGGGGGAAAAAACATTTTTGCACACTGCATTTAGTGAACTTGTAAACTCTTACAAAAGATTTTGTAAGTTTGTAATATTTGTAATATAGTCATTGTAATTAATGAGGTGAGCATGGCGAAAGAACGCAGCATTTTCATGGGCCCGCGCATCAGGCGGCTCAGGCGCGACCTGGGGCTAACCCAGGCCGGTATGGCCGAAGACCTTGACGTCTCGCCGTCCTATATCGCGCTGATTGAAAGCAACCAGCGGCCTGTGACCGCATCCATGCTGTTGAAGCTCGCGGAAATTTACCGCACCGACATCGCCTCGCTTGCCCGTGGGTCGGGCGATGACTTCAATGCCCAGATTTCCGCAACCTTCAAGTCCCCCCTGTTTGCCGACCTTGACCTCTCCCCCCTTGAGATCCAGGACTTTGCC
>JBNKYQ010000224.1:0-4629 GCA_050300975.1 Kordiimonas sp. | reverse complement strand
GCCGCGGGGCGGACCGGGCATGCAGGAAATGCTCTATCCAACCAGTTACCTCAAGTCCATGGGGCTTGGGAAAGACTGTGCGCTCTTGACCGATGGTCGTTTCTCAGGCGGCACATCGGGCCTGTCGATCGGGCACGCAAGCCCTGAGGCGGCAGAGGGCGGCGCCATTGGCCTCGTGGAAGAGGGGGACACGATTGAGATCGATATCCCCAACCGCACGATCAATATGTTGGTATCGGACGCAGAGCTAGCGTCCCGCCGGAAAGCGATGGATGCGAAGGGCGCGGATGCCTGGAAACCGGTTAAGCCGCGGGCGCGGAAAGTCTCAAAAGCCCTGAAAGCCTATGCAGCGATGGCGACATCTGCTAGCAAGGGCGCCGTTCGGGATGTATCTGCTTTTGAATAGGACTTTTTATGACATTTCGTCAGGCGCGGGCCGATGACCTGGCCCGCCTTTTCGATATCTGGCACGCGGCCGTCGTTGCCACACACCATTTCCTGAGTGAAGCCGACCTCGCTGAGATCGCCGATGTGGTAAAAGACCAGTATCTGCCTAACGCAGACTTCACTGTTTTTGTGGATGCTTCAGACCGCCCGCTTGGCTTCATGGGCTGCACGGAACAAAACATCGACGCGCTGTTTGTTGACCCCGAAGCGCACGGCCAGGGCATTGGCAAGCAGTTCATCTCTCAAGTGAAGCAACAGTTCGACACCGTCACTGTTCAGGTGAACGAACAACAGCCTCAGGCCCATGCTTTCTATAAGGCATGCGGTTTCAAGGACGTGCGCCGCGATCCGGTGGATGACGCAGGTCGGCCATTCCCCATTATTCATATGGAATGGCAGCGGGTCTGAGGCCCAGGCCAGGAAACCCATCTGCCAAAAGGGCTTCCGCCCACGCCGCGGCTCGGATAGGCTGCAGGGAAATTTCCGATTCTGTTTATGGGGGAACACGATGAAACAGATTCCAATTTTGGCCATCGTCAAAGCGTCGCTGGCGATGCCCTTTTCCAAACCGCTAGAGATATTCAAGGCCTTGGGGCTTTTCACAGCTGCCTTCGTGATCATGTCGGTCCTGATGGCGGTCGGCATGATACTTTCGGGGGATCCCGCTGTATTCCAGGATATGGAACAGGGTGGTGGTACGCCATCAGAGGCGGATATTGAGGCCATGGCCAAAATGATGCTTGGGATGGCTCCAGCCCTGATATTGGGCCTGGCAGGCTTTCTGATGGTAGCTGCCCATGTTTTCAACTTTTGGGTCAGGGCTGGTGCCTTCGGTATTGAAAACGCCAAGTTCGAAACCTTCGGCAAGGCCTTGTCTGCGGCGGGTATCAACGCCTTGAAGTTCTTCGCGGTTACGCTGCTTCTCGCGGTTATCAGCTTCGTCGCCTTTTTTGTCCTGCAGGCCCTTGGGCTGTCGGTAGGCTTTGCCAAGCAGATGGAACTGGCCATGGCCAATGATATCGCAGCAGCAACCAAGGCCGGGCTGATGAACCAGATCATCATGACCGTGATCACCTGTGGTGTTTATTCCTGGATTTCCGCCAACCTGACGCAAACCGCAGTCGGGGAAGATCGGGAAGGGCTGGAGCATCCGCATACGGTTGATTTCGCCATTGTCCTGTTCCTGCTTTACGTGATTGTGTTGGTGCCGCAGGTGCTGTTGAGCCTGACGGGCAATCCGATGCTGATGACCATTGTATACTGGCCCATGTTGCTGTTTATCACCCTGGCAATTGGCGTGGCGCACGGTATCCGCTACCGTATTTGCGTCGCGGAAAACGAACAAAAAGTGTTCGAATAGGGCCTTGATCCTGACTGCAAAGTCAAAGAAAGCCGGGGGTTTCCCGGCTTTTTTATGTCAGAAGACTTGACCGGTGGGCGACAGTGCGCCATATCCGCATCCTTACTGCTTTTGAGAGGGTCGAACCAGTGACACAACCAAGTCTTGATGGCGCGTTGCGCCAGTTCATGTACGGCAAACTGCACCGCGTAACCGTGACCGGTGCGGACCTTGACTATGTCGGTTCAATCACCGTGGACCCGGTTCTGCTGCGGGCGTCCGGCATCCTGCCGCACACCCAGGTGGATGTTGTAAATATCACCAATGGTGAACGCATCCAGACCTATGTGATCGAAGGAACTGAAGGCTCTGGCGTAGTCTGCCTGAACGGTGCTGCCGCACACCAGTTCTCAAAGGGCGATCTGGCCATCATCATGGGCTATGAAGCCGTGCCCGCGCAGGCGCTGCCGGGCCGTATCTCCCGCGCCGTGCATGTGAACGCGAAAAACCAGATCGTGGATATGGACGAATATGTCACGCCTGGTCTGGACGGCCTGGGCAACCCCTCCGCCAATCGCGAATTCGAAAAATACGAAACGGTAGACGCCTAAGGCATCCTCTGCCGTCTTTCCAGCGTGACAGTCATTGTTGGCCCTATGGCCTTCAGGAATGCTTCATCGTGGCTGACGACAATGATCGCCCCGTCATAGGCCTTGAGGGCGGCTTCGAGTATCTCTACGGTATCCAGGTCCAGATGATTTGTGGGCTCATCCAACAATAGAAGCTGTGGCGGCTGGCCAGCGAAGGTGCAGGTGAGCCCAGCACGCAACATCTCGCCACCACTAAGGGTGCCAACCTGCTGGTTGGCGGCGTCGGCCCGGAAGCCGAAGCGGGCGAGGGCAGCGCGGATCTGGTTCTGGGTTAGTGCCGGGTTCAGTCGTTCCATATTTTCAGCGATGGTCTGCCCACCATCGAGGAACGCCATGGTCTGGTCTAAGTAGGCGACATGCAGGTCCGCCAGCTTGATGGTACCGCTTGTGGGGTATGCTGCCCCGGTGATCAGCCGCAGCAGGCTAGACTTGCCGCAGCCGTTTGGGCCCTTCAGGGCAAGCCGCACGGGCCCGACCATGTCAAATGACACATCGTCGAGAACTTGCGACGCGCCATCCGGTGACCAGCACACCTTCTCAAGGGTAAGGACATGCTGGCCAGGGTGAAGGCCAGATGGTGGGATATCGATGCGGACCGGGGTGCGGGCCTCCAACCTTTCGGCTGCGGCATCAACAGCGGACTTCATCTTCTGCTCCAGCGCTACTGATTGTGTGCCACCTTTGCCGCTGCTGGCTTCCGCGCGTTCCTTCTGGGCATTCAGAAGCATCTTGGGTTGGCTGCCGGTTGTTCGGGACTTTCGGCCCCTGGCGTCACGTCGGGCCTTCTTTTCCGCTTCAGCTGCTGTGCGTTTCTGTGCCTGTGCAAGGTTTGACCGTGCAGTGTCCAGCCTGCGTTCGGCTAGGGCGTGTTCCTCATCCTGCTTTGCCTTGAAGAAGCTGTAGTTGCCGCCATAAAGCGAGATGCCTTTTTTCGACAACGCAGCAATAGCATCCATCTGGTCAAGGAGTGTGCGGTCATGACTGACAATCAGGGCAGGGCCCTGCCAGTTGGCCAGGAAACCATAGAGGACTTGGCATCCTTCCGCGTCCAGGTCATTGGTTGGCTCGTCCATCAGAAGGATGTCAGGCTCTGACAGCATGAGGCCCGCAAGGCGCAGCCGGGTACGTTGCCCGCCCGACAAGGTCGCGAGGGGGCGCGAAGTGTCCAGCTCGGGCAGGCCGACATCCGCGAAGGCCTGCTCCAGGCGCGCAGGCAGGGTCCAGTCGGCCTTGTCGACATCCTCAAGCGAGCCCTCGCCCTTTAGCATGCGGTCGGTGATTTCCAACTGTTCGGTCACGCCGAGGCTGTCAGCAACCGTCCGGTCGGGGCTGACATTCAGTTGCTGCTGCAAGAGCGCCAGCTTTCCGTTTGCGGTAACATGCCCTTGGGACGGCTGCAGCGAACCCGCGATCAGCCGAAGCAATGTGGATTTGCCAACACCGTTCGCCCCCACAAGGCCTGTGCGACCGCTGGTGAAGCTGAGGGTCAGATCATTAATGAGTGGGTTGCCATCTGGCAGCTGGTAGCCCAGCTGATCGAGCGTGATAAAATGAGACATGACATCTCCTGAAAGGCATTGATAGGAATTAGTTCAATGTTTTCAGGTTCTTGTTCACTTCTCTTCTCACTTTGATTCGGGTCGTGTGGCCAAGGGCCGCTTGATGCCTATGTAGGTACTCTGGCGCCCGGTTACAAGTCAAGCATCAAGCTGAACCCAGATTGGGGTGTGGTCGCTGGGCTGTTCCTTGCCGCGGGGTTGCCGGTCTACCTGACAGTCGCGCAGAATATCGGCCGCTTGCGGGGACAACAGCAAGTGGTCGATGCGGATGCCATGGTCTTTCTGCCAGGCGCCGCGCTGGTAATCCCAGAATGTATAGGCCTCGCCTTTCGGCTTGATTTGGCGGAGTGCATCCAGATAGCCCAGGTGCCACAGGCTTTTGAGCTTCGCCCGGCTTTCGGGTTGGGTGAGGGCATCATCCACCCATGCAGCAGGGTTGTGGCAATCCTCATCAAACGGGATGACGTTATAGTCGCCCGCCAGCACGATGGGCATCTCAAGCGCAAGCAGGCGCCCCGCATGGGCAATCAGCCGGTCCATCCAGGCGAGTTTATAGTCAAACTTCGGGCCGGGTTGCGGGTTGCCGTTCGGCAAGTAAATGGATGCGACGCGCACGCCATTTATGGTCGCTTCG
>JBNKYQ010000223.1:0-4658 GCA_050300975.1 Kordiimonas sp. | reverse complement strand
GATCGGGTGCGATGGATCCTGATATTCTGACGACGCCTTGATGAACATGCAGCTGTTGAAGTCGTCGCTGGCGATCCATTCCTGAAGCGCATCGAAGGACGCCAGCAGCTGGCCCTTGGGTGTGTCGGCGCGTGCGTCGGATGCTTCTGCCAGCATCGCCATCAGGTTTTTGTGGCGCCTTTCAAGGGTGGCGAGGATCAGCTCTTCCTTGGTGCGGAAATATTTATACATTGATGTCTTCGAGATGCCTGTTTCGGCCACCAGTTTGTCCATGCCCGTGGCGTGGAAGCCGTCCCGGTAAAAGACCTCAAGGGCCTTCTCGACAAGTTCATCTTTGCGTGATGGCCGCATGGGTGATTCTCTCAAAAATTACTGACCTGTTCTTTTTGTAGCATGTTCGTTGGGATCAATCCAGTTCTGAAATAAGTCAATAATATCATTAATATGCTGAGTTTTCTTGGTCAATCACACCGATGTGAAATCCGCTCTGTTGACAATATGTACTGATCTGTACATTTATATGCGTACCGATCAGTACATTTTAAAACAAGGCACCCAAGGGTGCGCAAACGGAGGCATCCATGGCTGACACCAAACGCATTCTCTATAGCTTTCCCCTGTCGGGGCATTCACACCGCGCGGAGCTCGCGCTTTCGCTTATGGGGCTCGACTTCGAGAACCGGGTGATGGACCTGCGGGCAGGCGAGCACAAGTCAGACTGGTTCCTGAAACTGCACCCTGAAGGCAAGGTGCCGGTTCTGGTAGATGGCGACGATGTGATTTACGAATCCACCGCTATTTTGACCTACCTCGCCGCGAAATATGACGTTGCGAACACTTGGATTCCGGCCTCTGCTTATGGCCAGTCGCTGGTGCAGCGTTATTTCGCACAGGCCAGTGGGCCGCTGGCGGCAGGACCGGCCCGTGCCCGTTTGATCCAGCTTTTCGGCGCAAATTTTGACGAAGAAGAAACCATCACTAACGCTCATGCCTACTTGGCTGGTCTTGAAGCCAACCTGAAGGGCCGCGACTATCTGCTGGGGGATGCTATCACCTTCGCTGACGTGGCGCTTTATAGCTATGTGGCGCGCGCCCCCGAGGGGTTCGTCAGCCTGGAAAGCTACCCGGCCATTCGGAGCTGGCTTGCCCGCATTGAGGCGCAGGATGGTTTCGTGGAAATCCCTGAGACAGGGGTTCCAGCGGCGGCCTAACGGTTGCTGCTTGGCCGGGGCGGGCGTTTCCATCATCCCTCTAAGGGAATTCGCCCCGGCCTTATCCATCCCCGGAAGGATCAGGAGAAGAAAATGCCAAGCGAAGAAAAGACAGATGTGGTCAGCCCGTTTCACGGCGGCGAGCTCGCCATCCAGGACAAGCTGGGTGTGCGGGAAAAAGTCGAAAAATATGCCACCAAAATGGTGCGTCCCTACATGCCTGACCAGCATCGGGAGTTCTTCGCGGCGCTTCCCTATTTCTTCCTTGGTACGCTGGACAAAGCCGGAATGCCCTGGGCCCATATGGTATGGGGCAATCCCGGCTTTATCGGGTCGCCGGACCCTGAGCATCTTACATTGCCGCTTGCCTGTGTGCCGGCGGAAGTGCGGCATGTGGGGGCGGAAGTTGGCGGCCTTGGCCTGATGCTCCAGAACCGCCGCCGCAACCGGGTGAATGGCCGCGTGGTGGCCGTGGGGGCGGACAGCGTGACGCTGAAGGTCACCCAGTCGTTCGGCAATTGCCCGCAATATATCCAGGCGCGCCTGCCCCATCCTGTTGACCGGCAGCCGATCGGCGCGGTCCAGGCGGCGCTCAACGCCTCACACCGCACCATGATTGAAAGCGCGGACACGTTTTTCATCGCGTCCGCTTCTTCGCAATTGGGTGCGGATGCGCGCCACGGCGTGGACGTGTCGCACCGGGGCGGCCCGCCGGGATTCGTGAAATTTCTGGACGAGCGTACGCTCCTGTTCCCGGATTTTTCAGGCAACCGCCACTTCAACACGCTGGGCAATATCCATGACACAGGCCGGGCAGGGCTGCTGTTTTTGGACTTTGAGAATGGCGACCTGGTGCAGATCAGTGGTGCGGCCGCCATTGTCTGGCCGGAAGACTGCGCCTTTTTCTATGCCGGGGCGGAAAGATTTGTGCAGGTGTCCATTGACCGGGTGAAGGTCATGCCTGCTGCCATGCCGTTTGAATGGCATTTTCATGGGGCGTCGCCCCGATTGCCGGATGGGGCTGACTGGGTGCCCGCAGTCGGGCCGGGAGGAGTATCATGAAAGTAGCATCATCTACCAAGGCGCCGCCGCGCGCGCCTATCCGCCATATTGCCTGGTCATGGCTTGGCGGCATGCTTGCCATCGGCCTGGTCGCCTTCGTGGCGCGGGCTTCGGCGTTCCCGATTTTGATGGCGCCCTTGGGGGCCAGTGCGGTGCTGGCGTTCGGGGTGCCCGATAGCCCCTTGGCCCAGCCGCGGAACATTGTGGTTGGCCATGCCATCAGCGCGCTTGTCGGCCTTGCGGTTTTGGCACTCTTTGGTGATGCCTGGTGGGCGATGGGGCTTGGCGTGGCGACGGCCATCGCCGCCATGCAGCTGACAGGAACCGTGCATCCACCCGCAGGTGCGAACCCGCTTCTGGTGATCATGACAGGCGCTGGGTGGGATTTCCTGTTTGTGCCGGTGATCGCGGGCGCCGCAGTGCTTGCGCTTGTCGCCCTGTTGTTCAACAGGTGGGCCGCTGGACGGCACTATCCAGTTTACTGGTGAAGGGGGCAGGCCTACTTCTTGGGCAGGTCGAATGTCACGCTGGTGCCTTTGCCCACTTTGCTGTCGATCCTGAGCGTGCCGCCATGCAGCGTGATAAACTGTTCAACGATGGCAAGCCCAAGGCCTGTGCCCTCAACGGCGTTGGTTGGATCAAGATGGCCGCGATCGAACCGGTGAGTAATTGTCCCCAGCCGATCTTCGGGGACGCCGCGCCCGTCGTCCATCACGCGGAACAGCACGCGGTTCGGTTCATCGGTCACCTGTATCCAGACGTGGCCGCCTTCATGGCCGAATTTGACCGCGTTGGACATCAGGTTGATCAGCACTTGCCGGAGCGCGCGCGAATCTGCCCACACGGTGGCGGGCGCCTTGCTGAGGTCCGGGCGGATCTCGATGCCTTTCTTGTTTGCCTGTGCGCTGACCATCACAGTGCAGTCGCCAATGATTTCGGCGATTTCCAGGTGGGTCTTTTCGATCGGCCGCTCTGCTGCGTCGATGGCGGAAAGGTCGAGAATATCGTTGATCATCTGCAACAGGAATGTGCCTGACCGGTGGATGTCGCTGCTGTATTCCCCGTACTTCGCGTTCTCGATTGGGCCGAATAGCTGGTCTTTCATGATTTCCGACATGCCGATAATCGCGTTCAGCGGGGTCCTGAGTTCGTGGCTCATGTTGGCCAGGAAAGTCGACTTGGCCTTGTTGGCGGCTTCGGCTTCCGCCAGCGCGCGTTGCAGCGCAGCCTGGTCGGCCTTGGCTTCAGTGATGTCGCGAACGATGGCGTAAAGTGCTACCTGGCCCTGATAGGGCACGCGGGTCAGGGTTACTTCAACCGGGAACGCTTCGCCAGTCTTCTTCTTGTGCATCCATTCGAAGCGGTTATAGCCTTCTTCCATGGCGATGCGCATCATATCTTCGGCCTTCTCGAACGAAGTCAGGCCACAGGGCTGATATTCGGGAGAAACCTCGGACGGGTGCGCCTTTGCCATCTCTTCAGGGCTTGTATATTCGAACATGGTGGCGGCGCCCTGGTTGCAGAGTTCGAATTTGTTTTCCGTCAGGATCATCATGGCGTCATCGGACATCTCGAAAAGCTGGCGGTATTTCTCTTCGCTTTCCGCCAACTGATCGTGCGCCTGCCCCTCGGCCAGCCGCACCGCAAGCATCGACGCAATGGTGGTCAGCAGGTCTTCATGATCCTTGGTGAAATAGCCAACTTCAGGATGCTCGCAGTCGATAATGCCGTACAGCTTGTCGTTATAAACAATCGGTACCGTCAGCTCGGACCGCATGTCGCGCAGGTCTTCGACATAGCGCTGGTCAAGCCGCGTATCGGCGATGCGTTCGGGCTTCAGGGTCATGGCCACGTGGCCGCAGATGCCGGCGCCCAGTTTCAACTCAATCTTGTTTTCAATGGAATGCTCGGGGCCTTTTTTGTCCCCATAGGCAGCCTTTTGCACCAGCATGCCGGTCTTTTTGTCGTGTAAGTAAATAACGCAGTCAACGAAGCCCTGCTGGCCAACAACTTCCTCAACCACATACCAGATCAGGTCGTCGACGGACGACAGTCGCATCAGGTCGCGCGCGAACTGGTTCAGGATATACAGCTGTTCCTGAGGCTTGTTTTGCATTGGCAGCCTATAATTCCTTCCGAAGGCTTTGATGCAACTTTCATAACGCAAAAAAGCTTAACGGGGAATTGACGCTACCAATTTATCGTGCGGCAAGAGAATTGGTTTCCTCGGCGACATTACGCCATGCGCTTGGCGGGGCAGTGTTTGGCAATGAAATCCGCATGGCTTGGCATGGCCGCGGCGGTTTCTTCCATCACGCGCCTGAGGCCCTGCAGGCGGCCTCGATAGTCCACACTGCGGGCATCCGCCAGCGGATCGTGCCGCTC
>JBNKYQ010000222.1:0-4674 GCA_050300975.1 Kordiimonas sp. | reverse complement strand
GTGGTCCTGGTGGAGGCTACCGGCTTGCCCGAACGGCGGACAAGATCACGCTTCTGGATGTTGTCGAGGCCATCGACGGCAAGGATCCGTGCTTTCAGTGCACGGAAATCAGGCGTCGCGGGCCGTCGGCAGTTGGGGCGGCGGCCTACAAGAAGCCCTGCGGGATCGCCCGTGCCATGTGGAGCGCCGAGGCCGCGTGGCGGCGTGAGTTGAAGAAGGTGACCATCGCTGCCCTCGTGGAGCAGGCAGTGGATGAGGTCGACCCGGAACAAATAGAAAAATCAATAAACTGGCTCGAGCGCACGACAGGAGGATAGCAATGGATGACATCAAGAAACTACGAGATGGTGATGCAGTCGGCACTCCGTCCCGAAAGCGGGTGGTTGTGGTTGGTGGCGGTATGGCGGGGCTGATTGCCGCGCTCTATGCCGCGCGTGACGGCGCCACTGTTACGGTGCTTGAAGGTGCGCAGCAGTTCGGCGGCCGCGCGCAAACTGCGCGCGAGGGCGGCTATGCCGTCAATATGGGGGCGCATGCCCTTTATAAGAACGGGGCTGCGAAGCAGGCTCTTGATGATCTGGGTATCGGTGTGGCCGGCGGCACGCCGCCACTTGAAGGGCAGAGCGCGACCCGTGGCAGTCGGTCATACATGCTGCCGGTCAGCCTGATGTCCTTCTGGCGCACGGGGCTGTTCACGCTTGCGGACCGGTGGGCGACCACACGCTTTTACGCCCGGCTGCCCAAGATGAACCCGGCGGACCATATAGGGCAGACCCTGGACGAGATGCTGCAGGCACTGCTGCCGGCACCCGGTGCCCGCGCCTATATGCATGCGGTGATGCGGCTAAGCACATACGCCAATGCCCCCAGCCTGATGTGCGCTGTCGCAGCGATCGAACAGCTGCAGATGGCGCTTGGGGGTGTGCTCTATCTGGATGGTGGCTGGCAGCAGATGGTGGATGCCCTCGTGAATGCCGCCCAGGCCGATGGCATCACCTTGCTTGCGGGGCACAAGGTGAGCGCCTTGGAGCGCAAAGTCGAGGGGTTCTCGCTTGCGACATCAGAAGGGCCTCTTGAGGCAGATGCGGTCGTGCTTGCCCTGAGCCCCAGGCAGGCGGCGTCGGTTGCCGGTGATCTGGCGCCTGAGCTGTTGGGCCACGCTGAACAGGCCGTTCCTGTGCGCGGGGCATGCCTCGATGTGTGCCTCTCCTCTGTGCCTGAGGAGGCAACCAGCTTCGCCCTAGGGATAGATGAACACATGTATCTTTCGGTGCATTCAAGCGTAGCGGCCCTGGCGCCACAGGGCGGCGGCATGATGCACACAGTGAAGTATCTTGACCCGTCAAAGCCGGAAAAGGCGGTCGCGCTTGAAGAGGAACTCGAGCGCTACACAGACCGGCTGCAGCCCGGTTGGCGCGAATGCGTGGCCGCGCGCTATTTCCGTCCCGGCATGGTGATAGCCAATTCCCTGCCATTGGCGGCAAGTGGTGGTATGGCAGGCCGCCCGTCAGTGGAAACATCGGTCCCGGGCCTGTGCCTGACGGGGGACTGGGTTGGCGAGAGGGGCATGCTGTCTGACGCATCCGCCGCCAGTGGCCGTATGGCCGGGCAGATGGCTGCGAGCACGGCTGCCGCAAGCGTGGGCGGTTAAGCGACCATCTACCGCAGTACGAGAGTAGGGCGGTAGGGCCGCCCCGCTCACGCGCCGACAAGGTCTCAGCTGTCCAGGCTGCCGATCACCAGAAGCACCCGCAGCACCTTCTCGCGCGCCAGTCGAATTTCACGGGCCGGGTTGAATTGCTTCAAAACCAGCTCCATCCCGTCCCATTTGATGAATTGCTTGATAAAGCCTGTGTGGTCGGACGTTTCAACCAGCACAAAGCGGCCTTTGCGGGGCGGTTTGGTCGGGTGAACATAGGCCAGGTCCTGGTTCTTGTATTTTGGCACCATCGAATCGCCGGTGACATAGACCGCGAAGGCGTTCTTCACGCCCTGCAGGTCGGCGGGCCTGAAAGTCCAGTCCATGGCATTGTCTTCCATGACAATATTGCCGTCCTTGCCGCCTTGGGCGCGCCCGAGGACCGGCAGGTCCCGCTTGGGGCCAAAGGCCTGCAGGCGTTGTGCATCTGCCCAATTTCCATGCTTGCCCCGCCGCGGTTGTTGCGGAACGCCGCGCACTGGGACAAGGCGTTGGCGGTGATCAAAATGCCTTTCCGGTCCGTCCGCCGGGAAGGGCATAGAATTGCTTGCGGTCATTATGTTCTCCTTTTGTTCTTATTATGCAGATCAGCCGCGTCAAATAAAGCGCAAAGTTGTAGTGACTAAATTTTAATGATGTTGACCGCATACTGCCCCGTGTGTTGCAGTTGGTGCAGCTACGGGTACCAATGGACGTGTGGGTGAGGGGCGCCCGCGACGCTCGCTTTGGATGGGTGATATGGACGATAACCGGTCGATGGATCTCCACAGGTTTGCGGGGCTTTATCAGTCTCTGTCTGCTGCCGTGCTTGAGCTGGGGCCCGATGATACGGTCCTTTATGCTTCCGGCAATCTGGAGCGGCTATTGGGCTGCGCCAGTGAGGCGATGATCGGCCTCTGTTTCACCGCCTATATCCATTCCAAGGACTTCGCCATCTGGCGCCTGGTGCGCCACAAGCTCCTGAAATCCGGGCATGTTGGCCCTGTGCCGCTTCGCATGATGCGGGCGGACGGCATGGCGGGCGCCATCGAGCTGCATGCCGTGCGCACGCCGGGCGCAGAGCCGGGCACCATCCAGCTTTCGGTCAGTCCTTACTGGGGGCAATTATCGATTGGAGAGAACAAGCGCGCGCCCAGCAGCTCGCCCCGGCAATTTGAAAAACACCATTTCACCAAACTGGCAAAGCGGCTGACGGATTATGCAGCCGGGTCAGACCATAGCGTGCCTGAGGCGCTTATGAAGCTTGCGGGCCTGGGCGACCGGGCCGCCCCGGACAAGGCAGAGGCGAGCCTTTGGGCCTTGCACCGCCTTTTGGGCGATGCTGCCGCAGAAGGGGCTGCGGGGGATATGGCTGAAACCAAGCGCGAAGCCCATCAGCCGGAAGGTAACGCCAAGGGCGGCGAGCGCGAGCAGGTCTCAAATGCCATGCGCGGCGCGTTCAAGCAGGGCCGCGACGAAGCCAACTATGTAACCGTGGCGGGCGAAGACGGCATATCGGAAGCGGACGCTGTGAAGGCGGCGGTTTATGCCATGAAGCGCGCGGCTTCCCGCGAGAACGCAAAAACCATTCAGGCGCTCACTGGCGGTTATGAGCGCCGGCTTGAGAAGGTGAAAGCGCAGCTCAAGGCCTTCAAGCAGATCGTGCTGCAGGAGCGCTTTGATGTGGCGCTGCAGCCCATTGTGGATATCCACGACGGGACCCTGCATCACTTTGAGGCCTTGGCCCGGTTTGACCAGAATATATTCGCCGGATCGCCGTTTGAGTTCATGTGCTTCGCAGAGGATATCGGCGTGATCCATGAGTTTGATCTGGCCATGACCATGAAGGTGGTGTCGCTGATCAAGCGCATGCGACGCATTGGCTATAATGTGGCGGCGGCGGTGAATATCTCTGGCCATTCGATCCAGTCGCAGGGGTTCCTGCGGCATTTCTTCCATATCCTTGAAGACTGCGGCGATATTCGCGAAAACCTGATGTTCGAGTTGACGGAATCAAGCCAGATCGAAGACCTGGAAACCACCAACCGTATCCTTCGCCGCATCCGCGATTTTGGCCACAAGGTCAGCCTGGATGATTTTGGCGCAGGCGCCGCCGGACTTCAGTATCTGCGTGTTCTCAAAGTGGACTGCGTCAAGATCGACGGCATCTATATCCGCAAGGGGCTTGAAGACGCAGAGAACCGGTCTTTCCTCCGGTCAATGGCTGAGCTTTGTAAAGGGCTCGGCATCGAAACGGTTGGTGAATGCGTTGAAAATGAAGAACAGCGCCGTTTCCTTGAAGAGATCGGCGTCAACTACGCCCAGGGCTGGCTATATGGCAAGCCCATGCCCCCGGACGAAGCCCTCCAGTTCATGCAGGGCTGACGTCGTCTGGTCCGCGTTCCAGCGCGCCTGACCCCGGCGTATTTCCCTAATTGGCACACTCCTTGCTCCTTATCTTGGCGAGCGGCAAGGCGCTTCAGGCGTCCGGCCCCTTGGAAAGAATAAGGATTGGTGTGCTAACTATATGTTTTTACGTCGAAAATATGCCGAAATGAGTGTTCACTCCCGTCAGGTTCCGGGGAAGCGAGCGGCCAAGTTTGCCGCGACCTGCCCACTGACGGTGGCATATTTTGCCCGGCCTGCCATCAGTCCAATGCTTGTGGCGAAGGAGATGATCCATGTCGATTAACGGTATTATCAATACTTCGCTGAGCGGCCTCTTTACAAACCAGGCCGCGATCCAGGCAACGTCCAACAACATTGCCAACGTCAATACGGAAGGCTATGCCCGCGTTCGCGTGGAAACCGAAGCAAATATCCTGCAGGGCCAGTCTTCGGGCGTGAGCATTTCCGACATCAAGCGCGTGGTGGACAAGTTCCTTGAGAGCGCGCTCCGGACGTCCACATCCAACCTGTCGGAAGTTTCCGTGCAACGCGAGTTCCACGACCGCCTTCAGGGTATCTTGGGCGATCCGGCGTCCGACAGCTCCTTG
>JBNKYQ010000221.1:0-4717 GCA_050300975.1 Kordiimonas sp. | reverse complement strand
AACATGTAAGCAATCTTGTGCTCTTTCAGATATTCGGCGATGCCCTTCCACAGCATGTTAATGGTGCTGTTGGCGCGGTAATCCTTGTGCACACAGGAGCGGCCAAGTTCCAGAAGTTGGCGGCCCTCACCCATCTGCTCTTTGAAGCTATCGCTCATCAGTGGGGTGATATCGAACTCACCTGCGGAATAGAAACCGTTGTTCCGTTCTGCCACTTCCTGCCGCAAGAGGCGGTAAGTACCCACGATCCGCTTCGACTTCGGACGGTCATGGTCGATCACCAGCAGGTGGTCACAGACCGTATCATAGGGATCGATGTCGCGTTTTGTCATGCGCATGCGCCAGTCGGGCTTGGCGTGCATTTCCTCGTAGAAAATCTTGTAGCGCAGTTTTTGCGCCGCCTTGATTTCCTTGAAGGACCGCGCCAGACGCACCTCAAGGCTGCCTTGCCGGACATATGATGGAGCGCCAGCCATGGCTTGGGCCGCGGCGACACGAGGGCGAATGCGAGCATATCTTTTCATAAGTCCATCCTAATAGGTGCGGTTGGTTGCAACTCTATTACAGCAATCTGACCACATCATGACATCACATGTCGCCATTTCTGGTAACATTTTCAAGATTGCGCGCCCTTATATCCTTTTTCCACAGAATGAGAAGCGCAATCAGACCCGGGAAGGCCATCGCAGTCGATACCAGGAAAAACTGGGTCCAGTTCAGGGCGTCTGCCGCCATACCGGTAAAGCCGCCAAAAAAGCCCCTGGCAAGGCCCGACAGCATCGACAGAAGCGCATACTGGGTCGCTGTAAAGGACAAATTACAAAGGCTGCCGAAATAGGCGATCATAACCGTGCCACCAACGCCGGTAGCGAAATTCTCCAGTCCAACTGTAACTGCAAGCGCCGTTGTATCTGGGCCTATCAAGCTAAGCGCGACGAACCCGAGGTTCGTGACCATCATGAAAATAACGCTGATCAAAAGCGCCTTGAACGTGTCAAACCACCACCAGACAAAAATACCGGCGCCGCCACCGGCGGCGGCGGCAATAGCGCCAACCGTCTTGTTTGCAATTGCCATTTCGGTCAGCGAGAAACCAAGATCCACAAGGAATGGGCCGGTCATGACGGCCGCCATCACATCGCCAAACTTGACCAGAACGATAAACAGCAAGATCCAGTACCAGTTCTGCCTGAGGATGAATTCCTTGAATGGCAGGATCACAGCTTCATAAATCTGCAGCTGGTAAGGCGAAAGATGACTGTGAGCGGCCCGTTCTTCGAGGAGGAACGTATCTTCGAAAACCTTGGGCTCACCCAGCCAAAGGATTGCCAAAAGCCCGGGAATGACCAGCAGAGGCAAAAGGGACAGCGCAAATGACCACCCCACCTGATCAGCCAGCAGGAATACGCCCGCGCCTGCAATCAGGTTGGCGAAACGATAGCCCCACTGATACATGCCGGCGCTGTGGGCCAAGTCTTTTTCTTCCGTGACTTCAATACGGTAGGCATCAACCAGAATATCCAGGCTTGCCGACAGGAAGCCAATGGTTACAGACAAGCCGCCAATGGCAGCCAAATGGCTTTCCGGCGTAAGTTGCGACATGGCCCAGATCGCAAGCGCCATAGCAGCACAAACGATAACGATCCAGCTACGCCTGCGGCCGAAACGAGACGAGAAAGTGCCAAGCTTCAACCGGTCCAACAGGGGTGCCCAGAAAACCTTCAGGGCATAGGGCAGTGTCGCCCATGTGAAGACGCCGATTGTCGACTTGTCGATATCATATTCACGGAGCCAAGTGGTCATGATCCCTAGAATGATGGTCAACGGAAACCCGGACGTCATGCCAAGTAAAAAAGCGCCAAGAAGCGGTTTCTTGCCAAAGGTGAGAAACAGGCGAACGACACGCTGGCCTACAGTTGATGCTCGACCCTGCGCTGTGTCCGTCATGCCGAAATCTTCTCTGGGTCGACAATGATCCACAGGCCTTCCGCCTTGGCGACCAGCGTTCCGTCAGGGGCGTAAATCGCCGTGCCGCACCGGCGTTTGCGCCCGGCGCCGCCCAGGTCCCAGGCAATCACCGTGGCTTCGCCTTCAGCTTTAAGCGGAGCCAGAACCTCACCCGTCAGGCGGCCAAGGAGCGCTGCTTCGCCGGCCGCGCAGGCAAAATAGCCGGGGCAATCAAGCGCTGACCAGATGAATTCGGGCGCCACATTGCCGCTCTCATTCGCATAGTCACCGTCAAGCGACCATTGGCTGGCGACCAGGCCTTCATGTCCCTCCACCAGCTTGGAATGGATGCACAGCCCGTCCGGGTGGGTGCGGTCATGCCCGCAGACAAAACAGGTACCAAAAGGCGTAAACTTCTTGGGCCTGCCAGGTGCGTCCACCGGATCCCCCCCCAGCACCAGCGGAGTGGGGAGCGCAGGCACCTCAAGGTCAAGCGTTGCGGGCTTGGCCATACCCACGAGCGTGTCACCATGCTGCATCACGACCCCGTCATCGGCCTTCACAATGTCAAGCGGGGTATCAAGGGGCGGCGGCAGCCTCAGGCTGGCTTCAACGACACCCTTCAGGTGGCGCGCCATCACCCCACATGAGTAGCCACCGTTGCCGCTGTTTGGCGGGCCCTTGAAGCGGGCATCGATCGTTACTTGTTCGATCATGTCTCTTGTCCTCCCCGTGTTTCATTCTTTAGTAGGCGGCAATGGGCGCGTGCGCAAGCGCATCATTGGTTGGCGTCCGTTGCTTTTCCCTTCCCTTTGGGGCCACTTCAAGGCTATGAAGCGGCATGAACATGCAGAGCGAAAATATAGGCCTCAAGGCCCGCAAGGCCGCCATCCGGATTCTGATGGCCGTGACCCTCAAGAACCGCCCCTTCGACGCGGCGCTGGATGAGATCACCAAGGGCGCAGACCTCGACGCACGCGACCGTGCCTTCGTCATGAATTTGGTGATGCTGACGCTCCGCCGGTTCGGCAGCTTGAAGGCACTCATGGGCAGCCTATTGGACCGCGGCCTCCCGCGGAATGCGACCTGGACCGAAGCCGCCATCCTCACGGGTCTTGCCCAAATCCTGCTGATGCGCACCGCAGACCATGCCGCGGTCAATGAAACCGTGACACTGATCAAGGAACTGCCGGGCAAGGAAAAGGGGTTCGCCGGTCTTGTGAACGCTGTGCTCCGCCGAGCCGCGCGCGAGCAGGGGGCGCTACTGGAACGGCTGAACAACTGCCCGCAGAATGATCTGCCTGCGTGGCTCGCAGAAAGCTGGACCGCCACCTATGGTGAAGACGAAATGCAGCATATCGCCCGCGCGCTGCAATCCAGCCCGCCGCTTGATATCAGCCTGAAGCCGGGCGAGGACGCGGACCTGTGGGCCGACCGGCTGGACGCCCGCATCATGCCGAACGGGACGCTCCGCCGCGGCCTGACGGACGTGACCAAACTCGAAGGCTACGCAGACGGCACCTGGTGGGTGCAGGATATTGCCGCCAGCCTGCCGGTGATGTTGCTTGGCGATATTGACGGCAAGCATGTGCTGGACCTTTGCGCGGCCCCGGGCGGCAAGACAATGCAGCTGGCCAGCCGCGGCGCAACCGTCACCGCCGTTGACCGCAACAAGAACCGCCTCAAGCGCCTGGCCGCCAACCTTGAACGCACCGGCCTTGAGGCCAGTGTGGTAACAGCAGACGCCGCTGCTTTCACGCCCGACACACCGGTCGACGCCATCCTTCTGGACGCACCCTGTTCGGCCACCGGTACGCTGAGGCGCAACCCGGATGTCACCTGGACCAAGGCGCCCGAGGATGTAGAGAAGCTCGCGAACCTGCAGGCGCGCATCCTTGATCATGCCTTCTCGCTACTGCCCGCTGGCGGCACGATGGTTTACTGTGTATGCTCCCTTGAAGCCGCTGAAGGGGTGGGCCAAGTCAAGGCCTTCCTGAGCCGCGAATCCGCCGCCGAACGCGTGCCCGTATTGGGCACCGAGATTGGCGGCATGAGTGAGCTGGTAACCGGTAAAGGCGACCTTCTGTGCCTGCCCTCAAAACGGGCAAATGAAGGCGGGATGGACGGATTTTTCGCCGCCCGATTGAAAAAGACGCAATAAGCCCTGCCTACCCCGCAAACCACGCTATCTGGCGCTTGCGGGACAAGGGGCAACCTGATATGGAGGCCCCATGCAAAAGCCAGTCAGAATAGCCCCCTCGATCCTGTCTGCGGATTTCAGCAAACTGGGTGAGGAAGTCAGAGCCGTTGACGCCGCAGGCGCCGACATGATCCATATTGATGTGATGGATGGTCATTTCGTGCCCAATATCACGATCGGCCCGATGGTGGTGAAGGCGCTTCGCCCTCACACAAAAAAGCCGTTCGATGTGCACCTGATGATCGACCCGGTTGATCCCTATATTGAGGCTTTCGCCGCTGCTGGTGCCGACATCATCACGGCGCATGCCGAAGCGGGCAAGCACATCCACCGCACGCTGCAGGCGATCCGCGCGGCGGGCGCGAAGGCCGGCGTGGCGCTCAATCCCGGCACGCCCGCATCGGCGGTCGAATACCTGCTCGACATGGTCGATCTTGTCTGCGTGATGACGGTCAACCCCGGCTTCGGGGGGCAGAAGTTCATCCACAGCCAGATCGACAAGGTGCGCGCCCTGCGCGGGATGATCGGCAACCGTCCGGTGCATATCGAGATCGACGGCGGCGTGGACCC
>JBNKYQ010000220.1:0-4739 GCA_050300975.1 Kordiimonas sp. | reverse complement strand
TTCACAGAAAAGCCCGAAACTACAATAAGTTCCGGGCTTTTCCTAATGCTTGCATTCAGCGAATTATCAGAACGGGATCTCGTCATCGAGATCGGCGCCGCCGCCAAAGTTTCCGCCTTGGCCGCCTTGGCTGCCACCACCCTGGTTACCGCCGCCGAAGCCGCCGCCCTGACCGCCGCCAGATGGGCCACCAAAATCACCCGCACCGTAGCCGGACTGGTTATTGTCGGCAAAGCCGCCACCCTGGTTGTCGCCGCGACCGCCAAGCATGGTCAGCTCACCGCGGTAGCGCTGCAGCACCACTTCGGTTGAATATTTTTCCTGCCCCTGCTGGTCAGTCCACTTGCGGGTCTGCAGCTGGCCTTCGATATAAACGGTCGAGCCCTTCTTCAGATACTGCTGTGCCACTTTGGCCAGGTTTTCGTTGAAGATGACAACCCGGTGCCATTCGGTACGTTCCTTACGCTCACCCGAATTGCGGTCGCGCCATGTCTCAGATGTGGCGATGGAGAGATTCACAACAGGTGAACCGTCATTCATCGTGCGCACTTCCGGGTCGCGCCCAAGGTTACCAACCAAAATTACTTTATTTACACTACCGGCCATCAGAGCCCCCTTATTCGTCATTCCTGGGTGCCTGAAGCACCCGTGTGGCAGCGACAATAGAACATGGAGCCACGTCATCAAAGAGAAACATGGCTGAAGTCCCAAAAATATTTGTTCCTTATTTGTTCTCATGATAACTGAGGGAAAAACCAAGGTCAAGGCCTGGCCAGCGCACACCTTGCCCCGCGCTAAGCTCGCTTTGTCGCAAGTCACTATATTGAAAGAAAAATCACAATCAGACTATGATTGGGACACGACCGACATAGGGGATTAGTCATGACATTTCGCCTGACCGCGACAGCCGCCCTCGCACTGACACTTAGCCTCGGTGCCACTGCGCAACAGCAGACACCACCGCCGAACACCTGTGAGGTCGATCCGGCCTTCAAGGCCTGGAGTTTCTGGGAAGGCGACTGGCGGGTCACCAGCCGGGCAGACGGCACCTTCCAGGGCACCAACAAGATCACGCCAGTGGAGAAAGGCTGCGCCTTCCGCGAGGAATGGACCAGCGCAAATGGCGGCACCGGACAGAGCCTGAATTATTATAACCCGATCACCAAAAAGTGGCGCCAGGTTTGGGTTTCAGCGGGTGGTGGCGGCTACCTGATTGATTATGACGGCGGGCTGGAAGATGGTTCCATCAAGCTTGAAGGTGAAATATTCTATTATTCGAACGGCAAGACTTTTCCCTTCCGGGGAACATGGACCCCCAATGAAGACGGCACTGTCCGTCAATTCTTCGAACAGTATAATCCCGAGAAAAAAGAATGGGCCGTTTGGTTCGACGGGCTTTACGCGCGCCAGTAAAAAGAGAATAATACAACCGTATATTAACGGGGATTATCCATATGTCACCTGACACCAGCCATTATATGGCCAAGCCTGCCACGACTGATCGCCGGGCCTACCGGTTGAATTCCATCGACTTCCTGCGCGGACTTGTGATGGTGATCATGGCGCTTGACCACGTGCGGGACTTTTTCACCGATGCGCGGTTCGACCCTGCGGACCTGACGCAGACTGACAGCGCGCTGTTCCTGACACGCTGGGTCACCCATTTCTGCGCGCCCATCTTTGTCCTTCTGTCTGGCGTCAGCGCCGGGCTGATGGCGGAACGAAAAAGCAAGCGCGAGCTCAGCCTGTTCCTGGCCACCCGCGGCCTGTGGCTGATTGTCATTGAAGCAACCCTGGTGTCCTTCAGCTGGCAATTTACGTTTGGTTTTGCCGTGATCCTGCAGGTTATCTGGGCGATTGGCGTCTCCATGCTGCTTCTCAGCCTTCTGGTTCACCTGCCCTTGTGGGCGATTGCGGGCTTTGGCGCCATTGTCGTACTTGGCCACAACATCCTTGATTACGGCCTGTTTCCGCCACAGGACTGGTCGCGACCAGCGCCCTTCTGGCACGGCCTCCATGTGGGTGCTTTCACCCTTGACTTCGGCCTGCCTGCTGTCATGGCCTATCCGCTCCTGCCGTGGGTGGGGCTGATGCCGCTTGGCTTCCTGCTGGCCCGGGTTTACCGGATGGATACAGCGGCGCGTCAGCAACTCCTGATCAGGCTGGGCCTTGGCTGCACCTTGGCCTTCCTGGTCCTGAGGGCCTTCAACGGGTACGGCAACCCCTCCCCCTGGTCTGTGCAGGACAGCGGGGCCTTCACCGTCTGGTCGTTCCTCAACACCACTAAATATCCCCCTTCCCTCGCCTATCTTTTGATGACCTTGGGGCCTGGCCTTCTGGTGCTTGCGTATGCTGAGCGCTGGCGCGGGCGGTTTGTCGACTGGATGGTGACCTTCGGCAAGGTCCCTTTCTTCTATTATCTGGCGCACCTTTATCTCGGGCACCTGCTCGCGCTGGTGGCGGCAGAGCTTATGGGGTTTGGCTGGCGCACGGTTGCGGCCCCCATGTGGGCGTTCCCACCAGAATATGGCTTCTCCATCTGGATCGTGTGGCTTGTCTGGATCGCCGTGGTGGTCATGCTGTATCCGGCCTGCCGGTGGTTCGCGGACCTCAAGGCACGACGGAAAGACTGGTGGCTCAGCTATCTCTAGGCAAGGCCCGCCAATTTTCGTATAAACCCCGGATATGACCCTTCTCATCTTTTATCTGGTGCTGGCGATCTGCGTCTCTTTCCTCTGCTCTGTGGCGGAGGCGGTGCTGTTGTCCGTCCGCCCGGCTTATGTGGCGGCGCTGAGGAAACAAGGCAAACGCGGCGCGGATGACCTGACAGCCCTGCAGTCGAACCTCGATAAACCGCTGGCGGCCATCCTTATTCTCAATACCGTGGCCCATACAGTGGGCGCGGCCGGCGTGGGCGCCCAGGCCGCCGTGGTGTTCGGCAACACCTATGTGGCCGTCACATCGGCCGTGCTGACGCTGCTTATTCTGGTGCTTTCAGAAATCATACCGAAAACCCTTGGGGCGACTTATTGGCAGGGCCTCGCGCCCACCACAGCCTTTTGCCTTGTCTGGCTCACGCGCCTTCTGCTGCCCCTTGTGTGGCTGTCGGAAAAGCTGACGCGCGCCATCGCGCGCAAGGATGAGCTGGCCACCACCTTCAGCCGCGACGAGATCGCCGCCATGGCGCAGATCGGCCACGAAGAAGGATTGCTGGACAAGAAAGAGCAGAAGATCGTCGCCAACCTGATGCGGCTGCATAAGCTTTCCGTGAAGGACATCATGTCGCCGCGCGCCGTGATGTTCAGCCAGCCTGTCGGCCAGACGGTGGCGGAGTTCCTGGCCAATCACGCCGAAAACCCCTTCTCCCGCATTCCTGTGTACCGGGACCATACAGACGACATCTGCGGCTACGTGCTGAAGCAGGACCTGTTCATGGCCAGCGCCAAGGGCGAAGGCGACAAACCGCTAGAGGACTATCGCCGCGACCTGCCGATGATGCCAGACACCATGAAGGCCTCCCACGCCTTCAACCAGCTGATGCATATGCGTGGGCATATCATGCTGATTGTGGATGAATACGGTACGGTGGAAGGCCTCGTGACACTTGAAGACGTGATCGAGACCCTGATGGGGCTTGAGATCACCGATGAGCTTGATACGGTTGAGGACATGCAGGCCTTCGCCCGCCGCCAGTGGCACCAGCGCATGACCGCCCTTGGGATGGACCCCAAGGACTGGTCCTGATCAGTCGGCGTCAGTCCTCGGCCTCATACTGCCGGGCACCCGGCACCGGAGGAATACTGGCCCAGCGGCTGCGAGTGAAAATCTCAACACCGATCTCGATCCCGCTGGTGTCATCCAGCGTGCCGGTGCTGATGGAAATCCGGTCCGGATAGTCCCGCCCTTCCCATGTCATGGGCGTGCCGCAGTCAGCGCAGAAACGCCGCACGGCAATATCGCTGGCCTTGCCTTCGCCTGTGGGCGCGGAGATCCAGCGGAACTGGCCGCGGTCAACGCTGGTGAAAGGCATAAAAGCCCCACCGGAGTTTTTCTGGCAATCCCTGCAGTGGCAGTTGTTGGTTGAGCTGCCATCCAGGTTGATTTCATAGCGCACAGCGCCGCACATGCAGCCGCCCTCGCGCAGGTCAGTTTTCGGACTCATGATCCTCTCCTCGCTTATTTGTTCTTTTTTTGTTCCTATTTTAACAAAGATGTCAAGTCAGATAATGCACTGCTTCGCTTGACCTTTTCCCGCTGCCACGAAATATGCCCGAATATCCTGACAGTTTCTGACAGCAGGCAGGATTATGTTCTTTCTTTGTTCACACCATCATATTATTGTCAGGCGGCTTGACAGCACAGGCATCCACAGGCCAATTGATGGCGTAAACAAGCGCACAAACACCAGTTCAGTTTTGAGAGACCAGCATGCTCACAGAGATTTCCGTCCGCGGGGCCAGAGAACATAACCTGAAATCCGTGGATGTAGACATCCCGCGCGACAAGCTGGTGGTGATCACCGGGCTGTCCGGCTCGGGCAAATCCACCCTGGCCTTTGACACCCTGTACGCTGAGGGCCAACGCCGCTACGTGGAGTCTCTGTCCACCTATGCCCGCCAGTTCCTCGGCCAGATGGACAAGCCGGACGTGGATCTGCTGGAGGGCCTGTCACCGGCGGTCTCCATTGAGCAGAAAACCACTTCGAAAAATCCGCGTTCCACCGTGGGCACGGTAACCGA
>JBNKYQ010000219.1:0-4762 GCA_050300975.1 Kordiimonas sp. | reverse complement strand
CCAGAGGGCTTTCCTAACCTTTTACCAGTCCCCGGTGTCGAAATGGGCGCGATGCACGCAGGGTTCCGAAAGCGTGAACGCCCTGACCTGTTGTTTGCCGTCATGGCTGAGGGGTCTGTGGCGGCAGGTGTATTCACCCGCTCGAAGGCGCCCGCCGCACCTGTGGACTGGTGCCGGGATGCGCTTTCGAAATCCAGCGGCAAGGTTCGCGCACTCATCGTCAACGCCGGCAATGCCAACGCCTTCACGGGCGAAAAAGGCATGAAGGCGACTGTGAAGTCGGTTGAAACCGCTGCCGATATTGTTGGCTGCGCACCGGAAGAAGTGCTGGCTTGCTCGACCGGTGTGATTGGGGTGCCGCTGAATGGTGACCTGTTCGAGAAGCCGCTCAGGCATATCAAGGATGGCATGTCCGGTTCCATGTGGCGTGAAGCGGCGGGCGCCATCATGACCACAGATACCTATCCGAAAGGCAGCTGCAAGGTGGCAACGGTTGAAGGCCGGCCCGCAGTGATCTCCGGTATCGCCAAAGGGTCCGGCATGATCGCACCCGACATGGCAACCATGCTCGGGTTTGTCTTTACCAATGCGGCGCTGACGCACAACTGCCTGCAGAAGCTCCTGTCGGACGCAACCGACCGCACCTTCAACAGCATCACGGTGGACGGTGATACGTCCACGAACGATACCTGTATTGCAGTTGCGACCGGGGCAGGGGCGGCTTACGACCCCATCGATGATCCGGACGATCCGCGCCTCGCAGATTTCCGCGCAAAGTTCGATGAAGTCATGACTGATTTGGCGCAGTTGATCGTACGTGACGGTGAAGGTGCCACCAAGTTTGTGTCCATCACCATCGAGGGTGCCGAAGACGATGCTGCTGCCCGCGTGATCGGCAAGTCTGTTGCCAACAGCCCGCTGGTGAAAACCGCGATTGCCGGTGAAGACCCGAACTGGGGGCGCCTTGTGGCCGCCGTTGGCAAGTCGGGTGAGGCGGCAGAGCGCGACAAGCTGCAAATATGGATCGGCGGCCAGCATGTGGCCAAGGCAGGCTGTGTGCACCCACGCTACAGCGAGCCGGAGGCAGCTGCGCACATGAAGGGCCAGAACATCGACATCCGTATTGATGTGGGTGTTGGCGGCGGCACGGCGACAGTGTGGACCTGCGACCTGACCTACGACTATATCCGCATCAACGCGGACTATCGCAGCTAGGACGAATCTTCCACAAGCAGACATTTGCACCCGGTGGTTTCTGCCGGGTGTTTCTTTTTAAGTGCATAACAATATGATTTTAAACGACTATTTCTCTGGCATGACTCTTGTATCAGGAAAGGCGTGGGGTACGACGAACCGGAGTTTGCTGGAGAAATATGATGCCAACCGTCAATCTAGAGTTACAGATGAAGTTCCTGACGGAATTGAATGAGGCACTGACCGAAGCTTTGGACCGCTATGCTGATGAGGGTGCGGACAAACTGGCAGAGCTGAATTACATGAAGCAGGAAGTAGCCAGGGCACGGCTTGTGATTGCTGAGCGCATGGACCATGACGCAGACGACAAGAAATCTGATCGTCGGTCACGCCGTATGGCAGCTGGCTTTCAGGAAGCGGCTTTTAGCTGATCGGACCGGTTCGCCGGTTCGGCATTAAACCTGGCTTTCCATTCCAACTTTTAGGGAGTTGGGGTGGCTGCTTGTGTTTGATCGCTGAGCATTGCAAAAATCTGATGGACCAGATCACCGATTGCTCCCCACCCGGCTGCAAGGCCAAGGGCGGCCAGGCCGATCAACAGCCCGTATTCTACGGCAGTTGCACCCTGTCGGTCCCGCCATATGGCTGCTTGCAGCCCGCGTAATTTTACCGCGACCGTCTTGAACACCTTCGCAACCCCATAGTTTTAATCCGCGCTATATGCAGCCTAAGCCTCTGCGCGAAAGCTAAACAAGTTGTTAAAGCTTGAATTTGCATAAAAGTGCGTTTACCCGTAGCCCCATGATCGATGATTGCCCAGAACCCAATGTGAAGATTGACGCTGGCCTGCCTACCGTCCTGGTGGCGGCGATCGCGCTCATTGACGTAGATGGCCGGGTGCTGATAGCCCAGCGCCCAGAAGGCAAATCCATGGCTGGCCTGTGGGAATTCCCCGGCGGCAAGGTGGAAGAAGGCGAACTGCCGGAAGCTGCGCTGATCCGCGAGTGTAAGGAAGAGCTGGATATCGATATCACAGCAGCCTGCCTGGCGCCCTTCGCCTTTGCATCCCATTCCTATGAGAAGTTTCATTTGCTGATGCCACTTTACCTGTGCCGCAAATGGGAAGGCCTTGTGCGCGGTATGGAAGGTCAGGCCACCAAGTGGGTGAAAATCCGGGACCTGGGGGAATACCCCATGCCGCCCGCGGATGATCCGCTTGTGGCCATGCTTCGGGATTTCTTTTGAGCCTGGACAGGCTGGAACTTCTTTTGCGCGGTGACAAGGCCGCGATGGCCGCGCTTGACGCGGTCCGCATCACCGGACCCGACAACGCCTATATTGCGGCAGGCTTCATCCGAAACCGCTATTGGGACAGCCTCTATGAACACACACCCCGGCTACCTGAGGCGGATGTGGACGTGGTCTATTTTGATCAGGCTTACAATCAGAAGACCCACGATCTTGCCTATGAAGCATCACTCAGGCTGGTGATGCCAGGCGTCGACTGGCAAGTGCGCAATCAGGCGCGCATGCACACCTTCGGCGGCTTTGATCCCTTCCCCGATGCTGAGACGGCCTTGCGCCACTGGGCGGAAACCGCGACCGGCATTGGGGTGCGCCTGTTGGCTGACGGGACTTTTGAGTGGCTGACAGCCTTTGGCTTTGGCGATTTGTTCGAACATGTCCTCAGGATCACCCCGGCGATGAAGGCGAATGACCCGGAAGGATTTGAGGCGCGGCTGCAGGCCAAAGGCTGGCTTGGGCGCTGGCCGAACCTAACGGTGGTTCGGGACTAATCCTTCTTGGGTGGCCCGCTCGCCTTGAGTGCGTCGGCCAGGTTCACTTTGCCGCTGCCGGGCTTCAGGGGCTTCTGCTGGCTTTCATGCGGGTGCCAGCCTGTCATATACATGACCTGGAACGTGGCGGGCACGCGCCCGTCCGCCATGCCGAACTTGGCCTGATAAACCTCACAGGCACGCATCAACACGTCGCGGCGCAGGAAGCGCCTGCTGCGCGCACTCATGGCGTTGGCTTCGCCCATGCCTCTCAGTTCCTGCATCAGCTTCAGCGGATGCTCATACGTGACCGTGATTGTATCCATGTCCGTAACCGGCAGGGCAAAGCCCGCGCGTTGCAGCAGGCTGCCGAGGTCACGCACGTCGGCAAACGGGATAACGCGCTGGCTGGCGCCGCCCGTGATTTCGGCTTCAGCGGCCAAGAGGCTGTGACCAAGTTCATGCAGCGTCTCGCCGCCGAACAGGGCTGCCATGAAAAGCCCGTCAGGCTTCAGGGCGTGGTTGGCCTGCACCATCAGCCCCGGCAGGTCATTGACCCAGTGCAGCGCGAGGTTGGAGATCACCAGATCAAAACTTGCGGGTGCGACATCCAGTGTGCCGTCAACCGCTGGTGCTGTTTGGACGCTTTGGCCGGTGTGGGGCGCGAAATGCCCGCCAAGGTCCAGAATGGCGCCAAAGTCGCGGTTGATATCCGCCAGCCGGTCCGCCATGCGGTCGGCAATCTCTGCGCGCAGGAAATCGAAATCCGGGCCCATGGCGCGGCCGCGGGCGCGGTTGCGGTCAACGGCGACCTGATCAAACAGATTGATGTCGTTTGGCTGTGTACTCATGGGCTTTGACATAAGCGAGCACCCGCGCCAGTGCAACTGGTTTCACGCAGGATAGCCTGCTAAGCTTGGCCAATGAAACAGATGGGGGCACAGTCGGTATTCAGGAAGCTTGGTAGCGAGGTAGTGGATTTTCTACTGCCGCCCCGGTGCCCGGCATGCGGCGATCGGATTCTGTCGCACGGTCATTTGTGCGCGTCTTGTTGGCAGGAACTGGCGCCGATTTCGCCTCCCTGGTGTGCTTCGTGCGGCTTGCCGTTCGAGGTGACGGTGGATGCGGAAGCCCTGTGCGGTGCCTGCATGAAAGACCCGCCAGCCTTTGATTGGGCGCGGGCCGCTGTGTCTTATGAAGCGCTGGGGCGTGACCTGATCATTCGCATGAAGCACGGCGGGGCAGGGGCAAGCGTGCCCGCATTCGTTACCATGATGGCGCGACTGGTACCCGATAATACGCAAGTCGATTTTGTCGTGCCTGTGCCGCTCCACCGCCTGCGGCTTCTGAAGCGCCGGTTCAACCAGTCCCAGCTTTTGGCCAAGGGGTTGGCCCGGAAACTGGAAATCCACACCGATCCTTTTCTGCTTGAGCGGGTCCGCGCAACCCCGAGCCAGGGAACGCTTGACCGCAAGGGGCGTCGCAAGAATGTGCGCGGGGCCTTCCGGGTACCCGCGGCGCGCTCGGGCGAGCTTGACGGCAAACGGGTTCTTCTTGTGGACGATGTGCTGACAACTGGTGCCACAGCATCGGAATGCGCAAAAGCGCTCAAGAAGGCGGGTGCGGCGCACGTGGGTGTGGTGGCCTTCGCAAGGGTCGGGCTACCGGTTCGTGGCTAACTCCCGCTTTCGTGAAGCGGGGATTCCCTTTAAATTTTGCGCGTTTTCGCTTACATAAGTAGCGACTCCAGAGTGCCGGAAAGGCAACGCTGTTTGAAGTAAAGGAAGTTATTG
>JBNKYQ010000218.1:0-4808 GCA_050300975.1 Kordiimonas sp. | reverse complement strand
TTCTCGATATGCCGCTTGAGGCCGAACCTGTCCGGGCCAAGATTGTCTCGCTGCCGAATGGCCGGATGCCGCGGATCAATTCGCTCTACCTCAAGGTTGGCGCGCTACCCGATCGCGGGTCGGAGCAGGTGGTGATCGCCGACGATTTTGCCGAGGCCCACAAGCTGCAGGTGGGGGACGAAGTGAAGGCCACACTCTACGGTGTCAGGCGCACTCTCAAGATTTCCGGTATCGCATTGGCGCCAGAATTCATCTATTCCATCGCGCCCGGCGAGATGATCCCCAATGCCCGTCGCTATGCCATCATGTGGATGGATTATGAAGCGCTTGGGCACGCCTATAATATGGACGGCGCTTTCAATGAAGCTGTCTTCCTTCTGGACCGCAGTGCCAGTGTGCCCGAAGTGCTGTCGCGCATCGATGTGGTGCTGGACCCCTATGGCGGCGTGGGCGCCTACCACCGGGATGACCAGCTTTCGGACGAGTTCCTGCAGAGCGAATTTACCCAGCTTGATACGCTTGGGGGGCTGCTGCCGCCCATCTTCCTTGGCGTTGCGGCATTCCTCTTGAACATGGTGGTGACCCGGATTGTTGAGCAGGAGCGCGAACAGATTGGCCTGATGAAAGCTTTCGGCTACCGCCCTTCATCTATTGTTTGGCACTATCTGCGGTTTGCCGGGATCATTGTACTGATCGGTGTGCTGGGCGGTTGGCTGGCGGGCTACCGGATGGGTGGCGGCATGGCCAACATCTACCAGGATTTCTACAAGTTCCCGATCCTGATTTTTGACCCTGGCATGGGCATTTACTTGCGCGCGGCTGTCTTCGCGGTGATCGCAGGGGTGCTTGGAGTGTTGCTCGCTGTCAGGAAAACTATTTCCCTCAGGCCCGCAGTTGCCATGGCACCCCCGGCGCCGACCGACTATAGCCGCCTTGGCCAGTTTGCCTCCAAGGCCCGCTGGATGGATCAGGGGCTTAGGATGATTGTGCGTCATATCGCCCGCTGGCCGGGCCGGTCTGCGCTCACCTGCCTCGGTGTCGCCATGGGCATGGCCATCATGATTGGCGCCCAAAGCGGGCAGGACGCTGTTAACCTGATGATCGCCACCCAGTTCGAGCTTGTCAGCCGGCAGGACCTGACGGTGGCTTTCACCGAAAAGCAGGACCCGGTGATTATCAATGAACTGATGGCCCTTGATGGCGTAATCGCGGCGGAACCCTTCCTGAGTGCACCTGCGACCATCCGGTTTGGCCACCGTTTGCGCCATCAGGGCGTTATGGGGGTGGTGCAGAATGCCAACCTGAATGTACTGATCAACCAGAATGACCAGGCCGTTAACCCGGCACCGCAGGGGGTGACGCTCTCGGAAAGTCTGGCGAGTGCGCTGGCGGCGGCCCCCGGTGACCTGGTGACGATCGAATTCAAGGACGGGCTGAGGAAGACCGAACGCCTGCCGGTGATGAAGGTGGTACCAACCTATCTGGGCACACCGGCCTATATGGATATCGATGACATGTCGACGCTGCTTCAGGAAGGAGACCGTGTTTCAGGGGCTTACCTGATGGTGGACACCAAGGAAGTCGACCGCATATACGGCCTCCTCAAGGACATGCCCACGGTGGCGGCGGTGTCGACGAACCAGTCGTCACGCAGAGCCATGACCGACACCATGGATGAAACCATGGGCACCATGACCTTCTTCAATTCGCTGTTCGCCAGCCTGATCGCCATCGGTGTAGTGTTCTCCGGCGCGCGCATCTCTTTTTACGAGCGCCAGCGTGAGATCGCCAGCCTGCGTGTGCTTGGCTTTACAGTGGCGGAGGTGAATGCGGTCCTCTTGGGTGAGCTTGCAGTGCTGACGTTCCTGGCGCTGCCGCTTGGGGCTTTTCTTGGATACCAGCTCGCGCTCTTTATCCATGCCAACATGAGCAGTGAATTGTTCCGTGTTCCGACAACAGTGTCCAATTGGTCTTTCGCCTATGCGACGACCGTGATTATTCTGGCTGCGGTCGTATCCGCCGCCGTGATTGCAAGGCAGGTTGCCAAACTTAACCTGGTTATGGCCCTGAAAACGCGCGAATGATAAAAAGGCGCGAACAGAGAGGAAAATAGTATGGCTGCACCACGTGCACGCACAATCATGTTTGGCGCCATGGGGACGCTGGTTCTGGCGTTTCTTCTTTTCGCTTTCAGGCCGGAACCGCTGCATGTGGACTCCGGAGCCGTCACACGCGGGCCGATGCAGATCTCCATCACCGATGATGGCCGCACGCGGGTGAAAGAGCTTTATGTGGTCTCCGCCCCGATCGCGGGCCGTGTGCTGCGGCTGGAGCCCGAAGTGGGCGACCGGGTCATCGCGGGGGAAACGCTTCTGGCAACCATGCTGCCATCCGGTCCGGCTTTTCTGGATGAGCGCCGGCAGAAAGAAGCGGAAGCTGCGGTTGAGGCCGCGCGCGCTGCCCTTGAACTGGCGCAGGCCAGTGTCTCCAAGGCGGAAGCCGAGGTGGACTATGCCCAGGCGGAGATCAAGCGAACCGAATCCCTGGTGGCTAGCAATACGGCAAGCCCGGCAGCCCTTGACCGGGCGAAGCTTGCGTTCCGCACGGCGGCCGCCCAGCTTGATACCGCAAAATCCAGCGTCCGGATGCGCAAGGCCGATGTGGCCGTGGCCGAGGCGGCCTTGATCGGCCCGGACCAGACAGATGGTGCCAGTGGGGGCGTTGTGCAGATCAAGGCGCCGATCAGTGGGGCGGTGCTGACGCTGTCTCACGAAAGTGAAGGCGTTGTGGCTGTGGGGACCCCGCTTCTCGAGCTTGGTGATCCGCAGGATATAGAGATTGTTGCTGACTTCCTGTCCCACCAGGCGGTACAGGTGAAGCCCGGTGCCCATGTGTTGGTTGAAGGCTGGGGCGGCGAGCCGCTCTCTGGCCACGTACGGCTGGTGGAGCCCAAAGGCTTCACCAAATTCTCCGCGCTGGGGATTGAGGAACAGCGGGTCAATATCATTATCGATTTCGATGACGCGTCAAAAGAACAGCTTGGGCAGCTGGGGCATGGTTTCCGGGTCGAGCCACGCATCATCCTTTGGGAAGGTCAGAATGTCCTGCAGGTGCCGACAAGCGCCCTGTTCCGCAAGGGGGATAGCTGGGCTGTCTTTGCAATCGTCGACGATACGGCGGTGCTGAGCGCAGTAAAAGTGGGCCGCATGAACGACCGCGAAGCCGAAATCCTGGACGGCCTGGCTGAAGGAGCCATTGTCGTCCTTCATCCGTCAGATACGCTGGAGGACGGTATGTCTGTCCGTATTCGCGTTCAATAACAGGTGGTTATCTGATATTGGCTTATCGGCTTTGCCGTGCCCTTCAATTGACCTCAAGTCACCATTGTCGTTGCAATTTTCTGCCCTGAATCTATGATTTCCTATGAATCAGTTGTGGGGATTCGCAGTGGGAACGAGTTTTCAAGGAAAAAGGGGCCAGAGCTTGGACGCAGACCAAGACGTGTCGCGGTCATCTGACCTTCCGGCAGTGATGGACCTGTTGACCGAAGGCGTGATTGTGCGCCGCGGTGAGAAGATCCTGTTCGTCAATGAAGCCCTGCGCCGTTTGATGGCTTATGACGGCCCAAAAGAAGACATGCTCAATGAGCCGATGAAACATTGGCTTCACCCTGAAGATTACGAGCGGATCGAAGAATATTACGCTAATCGCATCGGCGGTGGTGACGCGCCCGATAGCTATGAAGCCAGGGTGTTGCGGGCGGATGGTGAAGTCCGCTGGTGTTCGTTCCGGGCTGCACAGATTATCTGGGACGGGAAGCCCGCCGTTACAGCATCGCTGACCGATATCACCGACCGGCGCGAGACCGAACAGGCCTATGCCCAGTCAGAGCGCAAGTTCCGCAATATCTTCAACCTGACGCCTGAGGTGATGATCATCTCCAGCCTGGTGGACGGCAAGATCATGGATGTGAACCCGGCGTTCCTCAACGTGTTCGGCCGCCGCCGTGACGATGTGATCGGCAAGACATCCGCAGACCTGGATATCTGGGCGGATACCACCTTCCTTGGCCGCTTCGTTGAAGAGCTGAAGATGAACGCCTCCATGACGGATGTGCCGACGACCGTCCGGACGCGCGGCAACCTGATCCGCCATTTCCGGCTGTTCGCACAAAAAATCGAACGCGACGAGGAACCGATGCTCCTGATGATCGGCCGGGATGTCACGGAAGACCTGACGCAGGCGCAGGAACTGCAGCGCAGCAAGGATTCGGCTGAGCTCGCGAACCGGGCCAAATCCGAGTTCCTGGCGAACATGAGCCATGAGCTCAGGACGCCCTTGAATGCCATCCTGGGGTTCGCGGAAATCATCAAGGAAGAGATGGTCGGCCCTTTGGGGACGCCGCGCTACGCTGAATATGCCCGGGATATCCATGAAAGCGGCACGCATCTTCTGTCCATCATCAATGACATTCTGGATCTCTCGAAAGTGGAAGCCGGTCGGCTTGAAGCGTACCTGAGCTGGGTAGACCCGCTTGAGAATCTGGAGATGTGCATCAACCTGGTGCAGCAACGTGCGCGCGAGGCCGGGCTGACGCTCAAGCATGCCTTTGAGGACGACATCCTTCTGGAGGCTGACGACCGCTTGATCAAGCAGATCGCGCTGAACCTCCTGTCGAACGCCATCAAGTTCACAGAGCCTGGCGGCAGTGTTGTTATGAAGCTTGAGAAAACGGCTACCGGCGGCCTGTGCCTGAGTGTTGAGGACACGGGCATCGGCATCCCGGAAGAAAAGCAGGCGACGCTGTT
>JBNKYQ010000217.1:0-4826 GCA_050300975.1 Kordiimonas sp. | reverse complement strand
GTCATGGGCTGCACCTAACCCCGCGCGCGCCGCCTGACAAGCGCCCCTGGGGGCGCCGGGGCGAAAGGGCCGGGCGCGGGGTTGGGTTCCGCGCGCCCGGCCTGCGACGGTTATTGAATGCGCTGGCCGTTCGCCAGGACGTGGCCCTGTTCGACTGGGACGACATTCCCTGGGATGAGCTGGCTTTCCCCAGCGTTCACTGGGTGCTGGGCCACTACCGGGAGGCCAAGGGCAAGACCGGCTTCGCACCTTTCACCAACCCGGTTTGAAGGCGCTATGCGGAATCCAGTTGCCGGGCGTGGGACGGCAGGGCTTTATTCCAAACAGCGTAGCGTGTATGTGGTAGGCTCACCTTTTAAAAAGTTAGTGTATAATTCTCCATGCTGCCTGCTCTCTCAAATCTGACAAAACCGTTTCAACCACCGATCCGCTGTGTTGGTACCTATCACAAGTCGGGAACGGTGTGGATGCGGCGGATCTTCAGAAAAATCGCCAAAATTCTGGATTATGGTTTTGTCGATCTAAGCGAGATGTCAGGCTATGATGCGGCACCCGAAGAAAACACCATCTATTTTCAAGATCACTCTTTTTTCCCGACATCGCTCCATGACCAAAGGGTGAGGGGGTTCCGTATCATTCGGGACCCGAGGGATGTGGTGATTTCCGGCGCGCATTATCATGCGAAATCAAAAGAAGGCTGGCTGCATGTGGGCAGGCCCTACTTTGACGGCAAGAGCTACGCTGAAATGATAAACGGTCTTCCTGATATGCAGGACCGATACCGGTTCGAGATGGAAAATGTGGCCGCGGGAACTATTGCAGGCATGGTCGACGCCAAAGGCGATGAAGCGCTCCGGCATTTTCTGGACCAGCACTTTTTGACGGTCCGGTATGAAGACCTTGTTGAAGATACGGAACTGAAGGAATTCAAGAAGATTTGCCGTCATCTCAAGATTCCGTTCAAGGCTGCTGCTCCGATTTTCCTCAAACACTCGTTGTTCAGTAACAAGAATGCCGTCAGTGGCCATGGTCGGTCAGGCAAAAAGCAACAGTGGAAAACGGTTTTCAACCAACAGCTGGGGCGCGAGTTTGCTGATAGGCACCAACGGTCGCTGGAAATCCTGGGGTATGAGAAGGACGATAGCTGGGTTGATACCCTTCAGCCCTAGCGTCCGCCTGCCAATGAATTAGGTTGATTTAATACTACCTCCTATATACGGTCTCAGGACTTTCTGTTTCCTGTGATGGGGGTCCCATGGAATTGAGAATTGAAGAACACGACGCGCAAGGTGTCGTTGAACAGATGCGGGAGTATACGGTCGAATCCGATAGCCACCGCGCGGGTGTTGTGCCCTACTCCACGCTCGAAAGGCTTGCTGAAATCCTGCCGCCTTCAATGGGCCGCACGGCAGAAACCGGGTGCGGGCGCACAACGGTTTTCTTCTCACAGATATCAGACCATCATACGGTGTTTTGTCTGGATGACAGGGCCCATGGTGACGAGGCCAGTGTAGGCTATTATGAATGCCACCCGGCCTGCAGGCTTGACCATATACATCCCGTGTTCGGAAACAATCTTGTTACACTGCCCGCCTACAAGCATGACAGCGATTACGACTGCGTGCTGATAGACGGCCCACACGTTTACCCAATGCCGGAGCTGGAATATCTCTTTTTGGGGACACATGTGCGACCGGGCGGTTTTCTGCTGGTAGATGATATCCATATTGCGTCGATTGGGACCATGGCTGACGTGCTGCAGGAAGATGCCATGTGGGATCTTGTTGAAATCGTGGAGCACATGGCTGTCTTCAGGCGTACAGACGCCCCGAATGCCCTGAAACAGGGCGGTTGGTGGACACAAGGCTATAACCAGCGGCGTACGGACAGCGGCAAGAAGTTCTTCTTGGATGATGGCGGCAAGTTGCCCAGCTTGGCGGAGCGGATGGCCGCTCGGTGCCGGCCTCAAGATGCCCGGGAAACCAAATCACGTCAAAAGCGCTGGTGGCAGTTCTAGGCCAGGGCCTAGCCGTCGGTCTTTCCAGGTTCTTCATCCGGCATGTGTTTCATCAGCATGGGCATATGCGCCAGGATGAAGATGAAATTGACCGCCGTGTAGCCGAATGTCTTGAAGTTCACCCAGAAGTCGGTCGATTGCGTGCGCCAGATCACTTCATTCACCACTGCCATGGCGATAAAGAAGATCGCATAGTTGCGGGTCAGGACACGCCACGCCGTATCGGGCAGGTGGAAGGCCAGTTCCATGATCACCTTGATATAAAGCCGTCCGGTCAAAAGCCCGAACATAAGGATCGCCGCGAAAATGCTGTTGAGGATGGTCAGCTTCATCTTCACGAAGGTTTCGTCGTGCAGGTATAGCGTCAGGCCGCCCATCACCATGACCACCACAAAGGTGAATTTATGCATGGCACTGACGTGCCCAAGCTTGATCTTGGAATAGACGGCAGCAATGACGATCGCGACCATGAAGGCAGCCGTGGCTGTAAAGACAGCTTGTTCGCCATCACCAAAACGGAAGGCGATGAAAAACACCAGGAGCGGCCCGAAATCCAGCATGAACTTGCGCCAGCCTTTCAACTGGGGCTTGCCTTCAGGGGTCAGGTCTGCTGTGGCTTTTTTGTCATCCATGGTGTCTTTGATGCCTTGTCGCAAAATTGTGATCACATTTCTGGCTTGCCGGTCCGCGCGCATGCTGGCTAGATAGCCGCACCTCAAACTCGGGAAAGCAAGCCCCTTATGCTGCAGGTTTTGAAAGATCGCAACTTCCGTATCTTCTGGATCGGGGAATTTATCTCCGTGATCGGGGATCATATCAGCATGCTTGCCTTCCCCTGGCTGGTGCTGCAGCTGACCGGCAGCGAGCTGATGATGGGCCTGGTGTTCGCGGCCCAAGGCCTGCCGCGCGCCATCCTGATGCTGATGGGCGGCGCCGTAGTGGACCGCACCAGCCCCCGGAAAGTGATGCTCTATACCAACGTGATCCGCATGGGGCTGATGGCGCTTCTCGCATACCTCTTGTTCACCGGCAGCGTGACCATCGTGATTGTCTTTGCCATCGCGCTGGCGTTCGGTGTGGCGGACGCTTTCTTCTATCCGGCGACCACATCGATTGTCCCCAGCCTGGTGAAGAAAGACCAGCTGAAGGAAGGCAATGCCTTGGTCCAGACCACCATGTGGCTGGGGGTGATCATCGGGCCGCTGATCGCTGGGTTTGTTATCGCAGGTGAAGCCAGCCTGGGCACCCATTCTGCCGCCGCCCACACGATCGGGCTGGGCGATGACCAAGAGGGACTGGCGCGGGCCTTCGCGCTCGACGGCATCACCTTCTTTGCCTCTGCCCTCACGCTGCTGTTTGTGCGCACCCGCAGCTTCGAGAAGGAAGAGGCGGCCGGCACCTCCATGCTTGAGGAAATCAAGGTGGCAGTGCGGTTCGTCTGGTCCGTGCCGGCTTTTCGGCTTGGGTTCCTGGGTATCGCCGCGCTTGAGTTTTTCTTCCAGGCGCCGATTTTCGTGGGCCTGCCCGCGCTCGCGGACCTTCGGTTCGAAGAGGGCGCCTATATCTACGGCCTGCAGATCGCGGCCTACGGCAGCGGGGCGTTCCTTGGCGCGTCATCCGCAGGTATCTTCAAGGCGCCGAAAGACGAGCACATCATCCGCATCATGTTCTCGCTCTTCTGCTTTTCGGGCGCGACCATCGCGCTGATTGTGCTTTATCCGCCTTACTGGTGGGGCATGCTGGTGTTCTTCATCGCGGGCAGCGGCGACAGCTGGGTGTGGGTGCATTTCACCACGCTTCTGCAGAACCGCACGCCGGAACAACTGCTTGGCCGAGTCATGAGCCTTCTGATGTTCATGTCTGTCGGCTTGTTGCCGATCGCCGCCGTGATCATGGGTGTCGCGTTCGATATCAACCTTGAAGGCGCGCTTCTGGTGGCCTCAGGCGCCATCATGCTGGCGTGCGGCATCGGCGCCTTCCACCCCTATGCCACCCGCTTCGGCGGGCCGAAGGACAGCCGCGAGGCCGCGGACGCGTGACCAACCTCTTGTTCATCTGCAGTAGGAACCAGTGGCGCAGCCCCACGGCAGAGACGGTCTGGCGCAGGCATCCGGGCCTGAATGTCCGCTCGGCGGGCACAAGCCCCAAAGCACGCCGTGCAGTCAGTGCGGCGGACATCGACTGGGCCGATGTGATTGTGGTGATGGAAAGCAAGCACAAGAGCCGTCTGAAGGCGGCCTTTCCTCGGGCGCTCCAGTTTAAAGCCTTGCATGTCCTTGATATCCCGGACGACTATGGGTACATGGACGAGGAACTGGTGGCCATGTTGCGGGATAATGTGGCGGCGATTTTAGGCTTGGAGTGACAATGCGCGGTTATTTCGGGATCGGGATCGATGGTCCGTCAAAAGAAGGCAATGTGGGCAACCTGGTGCGCACGGCCCATTCCTTCGGCGCGTCTTTCGCCTTTGCCGTCAACCCGATGAAAATCTCCCACACCGGCGAGCTGGTGACCGCCGACTTTGCCGACACCAGCAAAAGCAGCACGCAGATCCCGTTCTACAATTACGAGACCGCCGCCGACGTGCATGTGCCGCAGGGCTGCCAGCTTGTGGGTATCGAAATAACAGACGACGCGGTGGACCTCCCAAGCTTCCGTCATCCGGTGCAGGCGGTTTATGTGCTGGGCGGCGAACGCACCAGCCTCAGCGCCGAGATGGCCGAGCGCTGTGACTATATGATCAAAATCCCGACAAAGTTCAGCCTTAACGTGGCAACAGCTGGTGCTATAGTCATGTATGACCGTCTGC
>JBNKYQ010000216.1:0-4866 GCA_050300975.1 Kordiimonas sp. | reverse complement strand
AAAACAAAATGTTAGTGGGTTTCGAGCGTGGCTGTTCTGGCCTATACTTTACAATTAACAAAAATGTATTATGTATTTTGTATCAAATGGAGCAATGCGATGACTGAAGATATGAAGCAGCAAACAGTTGGCCAGCCGCGCCAGCTCAGGCTCAATGATCCGGCGCCGGTTTTTGCGGCGCGCACCACGATGGGGGTCAAGTGCCTGACGGACTACCGCGGCAAGTGGCTTTTGCTGTTTTCGCATCCTGCGGACTTCACGCCCGTTTGTACCACCGAATTCATGGCGCTTGAGCAGGCGGCGGACAAGTTCCGCGACATGAACTGCGAACTTCTCGGCCTGTCTGCCGACAGCATCTATTCCCACCTCGCCTGGATCCAGAATGTTGAGGACCGCTTCGGCGTGACCATCAGCTTCCCGATCATTGAGGACCTGTCGCTCACCATTGCGGAAGCTTATGGCATGATCGACGAAACGTCGGTCAGTACCGCGACGATCCGGTCTGTCTTCTTTATCGACCCCGAAGGCATTATCCGCGCGCAAGTGCATTACCCCGCCAGCGTTGGCCGGTCGGTGGACGAGCTTTTGCGCGTGCTGTCTGCCCTCAGGGCGACAGAGCAGGGCGACCTTGCGGCACCGGAAGGCTGGCATGCGGGCGATACATTGTTGAAGGCACCGCCAACCACAATTGATGAAGTGCGCCAAAGCCAGGCCATGCCGAAGGATGCGCGCCGCGACTGGTATTTTGTGGAGGCGGGCCGTGACTAAGCCAGGCCTTGATACGCTACAGGCGAGAGCCGCTGAAGTGGCGGGTATGATGAAGACCCTGTCGCATCCCAACCGGCTTTTGATCGTTTGCCAGTTGATGGATGGCGAGCGGTCTGTCAGCCAGATCGAGGAAGCCAGCGGTGTGCGCCAGCCGACCCTTTCGCGGGAGCTTGGCCGCCTGCGTGATGAAGGCCTGGTCACCACCCGGCGTGAATCCAAGGTGGTTTTCTACAGCCTTGAAGACGCCCAGCTTCGCAACCTGATGGATGTTCTTTGCTGCGCCTGGGGCGATAAGCCCGTGGCTGTGAGCGCGCCCACGGCTTCCCAGCCCACAGCGCCCCAGAATAATGAGACCTTTTACCCAACAATCGAGGGGCGGCGGACCAGCCGTGTGCGGATCAACCCAGACCCCTTCAGGAAAGACTGACCAGCGCTGGCGCGTACCAGGCTGTAGAACAGGAGACATGACATGAAACCGACAGTGACCAAGTTTTTCGACGAACCGACCTTTACTTTCAGCTATGTGGTGGCCGACCCGGCCACCAAGAAATGCGCGATTGTAGATTCGGTGCTTGAATATGCGCCCAATTCGGGCCGCACCAGCACTGCGGCGGCGGACGAGATTATTGCCTATGTTCAGGAAAACGGCCTCGAGGTGGAATGGATCCTTGAGACCCACGTCCACGCGGACCACCTTTCCGCAGCCCCTTACCTGAAGGAAAAGCTGGGCGGCAAGCTGGGTATCGGCGCCAACATCACCGTTGTACAGAATGTGTTCGGCAAGCTTTTCAACGCAGGGCACGAGTTTGAGCGCGACGGCAGCCAATTTGATGTGCTGTTTGAAGACGAGGATGAATTCTCAGTCGGATCGATCTCGGCCCGGGCCATGCACACCCCTGGCCACACGCCAGCCTGCATGACCTATATTATCGGTGACGCCGGCTTTGTGGGCGACACGCTCTTCATGCCGGATTACGGCACAGCCCGCTGTGACTTCCCGGGCGGTGACGCATCAACCCTTTATGCTTCTGTGCAGAAGATTTTCGCACTGCCGGATGAGACCCGTCTCTTCATGTGTCACGACTATAAAGCGCCGGGCCGCGACGAGTATCTGTGGGAAACCACAGTGGGCGACGAGCGCCAGCGCAATATTCACGTGCATGACGGCATTTCGGAGAAAGAGTTTGTCGACATGCGCACCACGCGCGACGCCACGCTGGATATGCCGCGGCTGATCCTGCCGTCGGTGCAGGTAAACATGCGCGCAGGCCACATGCCGCCAGCGGAAGACAATGGCGTGCGCTACCTCAAAATCCCTGTAGATGCGCTTTGAGGAATTGACCATGGATATCAGAAAAGTCACTCCGGCACTTTCAGTGTCACCGCAAATTTCCCTGCAGGATATCAGTGTCCTCAAGGGGCTTGGGTTCAACGGCATCATCAACGTTCGCCCGGACGGCGAGGAAGATGGCCAGCCAACGTCCAAGGAAGTTGAGAAGCTCGCGGAAGTCAGTGGCCTCGCGTATGTGCATATTCCCGTTGTTTCGGGCAAGATGACCGAAGCCGACATTGAGGCCTTCCGCAAAGCCCGCGCCACCATGGTGGGGCCGGTGCTTTCCTTCTGCCGCACGGGCACGCGCGCCATCACATTATGGGCCTGCGAAGTAGCGCCAACACTGTCGACCGACGCCATCGTCAAGACAGCGGATGAGGCAGGCTATGACCTGTCCGGCAAAGCCGCTGACCTTGACGAACGCCGCGCGGCGGATGGTGTGGCCAAGAAACCTGTGGCCAGCCAGGGCCCTATCCATGACATTGTGATCGTGGGCGGTGGCGCCGGCGGCCTTGCAGCCGCAGCCAGCCTGCTGAAGCGTCGCCCGGGCCTTGATATCGCGGTGATCGAGCCGCGCGATACTCACTATTACCAGCCGGGCTGGACGCTTGTTGGCGGCGGTGTCTTCTCACGCGACCAGACCAAGCGTTCCATGGCAAAGGTGATGCCGAAGGGCGTTAAGTGGGTGCGCTCTGCCGTTGCCCGGTTCGAGCCGGCGCGTAACAGCGTGATCCTCGAAAGCGGCGATGAGATCTGCTACCGCGCGCTTGTGGTCTCCCCCGGGCTTAAGCTGCAGTGGGAAAAGGTCAAGGGCCTGAAGGAAACGCTGGGCAAGAACGGCGTGACCTCCAACTATATGTTCGACATGGCACCCTACACCTGGGACCTGGTGAAATCCATGAAAGGGGGCCGGGCGCTTTTCACCCAGCCGCCGATGCCGATCAAATGCGCAGGCGCGCCGCAAAAGGCAATGTATCTGGCGTGCGACCGCTGGAAACGCGCCGGTGTGCTGAAGGACATTGATGTTCAGTTCCACACTGCGGGCGGCGTGCTCTTTGGTGTGCCGGACTATGTTCCCGCGCTGATGGGCTATATTGAAAAATACGGCGCGACGCTGAACAAGATGGAAAACCTTGTGGCCGTGGACGGCGACAAGAAGGTGGCAACCTTCGATGTCACAGACGCTGACGGCAAGGTGAGCCAAGTGGAGCGCGAATTTGATATGCTTCATGTCTGCCCGCCGCAAGGCCCGCTTGATTTCATGCAAGGCTCGGCCATCGCGGACGCCGCGGGCTGGGTGGATGTGAACCCGGAGACGCTGCAGCACAACCAGTTCGGTAATGTGTTCGGCCTGGGCGACGGCTGTAATGCCCCGAACGCCAAAACGGCGGCGGCGGTGAGGAAACAGGCGCCTGTGGTTGCCAACAACGTGCTCGCCATTCTTGAAAGCAAGACCACAACAGCGCTCTATAAGGGTTATGGTTCCTGCCCATTGACGGTGGAGCGCGGCAAGGTGGTTCTGGCGGAATTCGGTTATGGCGGTGAGCTGCAGCCCACCTTCCCGTCCTGGATGTTGAAGGGCACCAAGGCCTCTGGCCTTGCCTGGTTCCTCAAGGAAAAACTGATGCCCGCGCTCTATTTTGACCTTATGCTGAAAGGGCACGAGTGGCTGGCGAAGCCGGAGATCATCTCCCACGCGCCGCTCAAGCACGAGGCAAAGGACGCCTGTGACTTTTCGCAGTCCTAAGCGAACAAGGCCCTGAAAGGACACGCCCTTATGGCTGCTCGACATCGTCTTTCCGCGATCTTCCCGTGCCTTGACTGGGCACGGGAGTATAACCGGGAAACCTTCATCAATGACCTGACGGCTGCCATCATTGTGGTGATCATGCTGATCCCGCAGTCGCTGGCGTATGCCATGCTGGCGGGCCTGCCGCCCGAGGTGGGCCTCTATGCCAGCATGATGCCGCTTGTCCTCTATGCCATCTTCGGCACCAGCCGGGTGCTGGCTGTGGGGCCTGTGGCCGTTGCGTCGCTTTTGTCGGCGGCGGCGGTGGGGTCGATTGTCAAGCAGGGCACGGCGGGCTATGTGGAAGCCTCTATCCTGCTGGCGCTTCTTTCTGGCGGATTCCTGTTGCTGATGGGGCTTTTCAGGCTCGGCTTCCTGGCAAATTTCCTCAGCCACCCGGTGATTTCGGGCTTTATTTCCGCCTCTGGCGTGTTGATCGCCTTCAGTCAGCTGAAGCATGTGCTGGGGGTAACAGCGTCCGGGCACACGCTGCCTGAGGTCTTGTCGTCTCTCGTCTCGCACCTGCCCGATGTGAACGGCTACACCATGGCGATCGGCTTCAGCTGCCTGGCTTTCCTTTATTTCGTGCGCCTGCGCCTGGCGAAGCTCCTCGAGGCCCTTGGGGTGCCCCATGCGGTTGCAGGGTTTGCCGTCAAGGCGGGGCCTGTGCTTTCAGTGGTCGCCACCATCCTGATTACCAGCATCTGGAACCTGGACGCCAAAGGCGTCTCTATTGTGGGCGCCGTGCCGGAAGGCCTGCCCAGCCTTGGCCTGCCGGCCTTCAATATGGATCTGGTGCGCGAGCTGGCCTTGCCCGCTTTCCTCATCAGCGTGATCGGCTTTGTCGAGTCCGTTTCCGTGGCCCAGACACTGGCGGCCAAACGACGCCAGCGCATTGACCCGAACCAGGAGCTGATCGCCCTGGGGGCTGCCAACCTTGGGTCCGGTGTTTCGGGCGGCTACGCCGTGACAGGCG